>CALCMV010000081.1 GCA_937967535.1 uncultured Saprospiraceae bacterium | reverse complement strand
CACTTGACAGCTAAACAGGCTGACCGCGAACTCGTAAAGGCGATTTTAATCGCCAAGTGTGGCGTAATTTTTATTTACAATTAACTAAAAATAAGCATTTTACAAATTAAACTTATCATTTACGTGGCGAATAAATTCGCCTTTACGGTATTCGCGGTCAGCCTGTAAAGCAGTCATTACGGGTTCATTCGGAAAACTAATATTTTCCGAAATTTACCCCGTCTACAGTATAAGTACTAAGCACCTGCCCTTGATTTCCTTTTCAAATAAATGCCACATATTATTGAGTATTCGTTGCAAATACCTTGGAATTTGAAGAATGAATAGCACAAATGAATAAGATTTACTCAAAAACACCAGTCAAAATACAAATCTCACCTGATTCATCACGAATAATAAACTATCTGCCACAGCCACTCAAAACCCAATCCAAGCCATTTCCTTTCCATATAATTTTGTGATTGTAAAAAGTAATCAGTCGATAGTCAATGGTTGATTATGGACTTTTAAAAATAAAATTATGAAAAATCTATCAATCAAATTATCCTTTTTAGTCCTGTTTCTCCTAAAAACAATAGCTATGTTCGCCCAACCCGATGCAGAAGACAAAAGTCTTTCGCCTTACTTCTTTGTGAAGGGCGGTAATCCGGGTTACGACCAACTCCCACTGCAAGGTACGACCGCCGATGTCAATATCGCGGGAACGATAGCCGATGTCACGATTTCGCAAATTTATCTCAACGAAGGCAACACCACACTCGAAGCCGTTTACACCTTTCCGGCATCTACACGCGCTGCCGTATATGCCATGGAAATGAAAATCGGCAACCGCAGCATAGAAGCAAAAATCAAAGAAAAAGGCGAAGCCCGCCGCGACTACGAAGCCGCCAAAGCCGAAGGCAAACGTGCCTCGCTGCTCGAACAAAACCGCCCCAATGTATTTACCATGAATGTCGCAAATATCAAACCCAATGACCGTATCGAAGTCACTCTACGCTATACCGAATTGCTTGTACCCGAAGATGGTACCTATCAATTTGTTTACCCAACGGTAGTCGGTCCACGCTATTCAGAGGAATCAACAATGACGGCTTCGGCAGATGATAAATTCCTAGCTTCTCCATACACCAATGAGGGCGCGAGTCCTTTGTATGGCTTTGATATGAACGTACATTTATCGGCTGGAATGCCCATTCAAAACATCCATTGCAGCAGTCACAAAGTCATGGTCAGCTACCCCGATTTGTATGATGCAGAGATTGCACTCGACCCTGCCGAATATCTTGGTGGCAATCGCGATTTTATTTTGGAATACCAACTGGCAGGTGGCGAAATTCAATCCGGTTTGATGCTATATGAAGGTGAAAATGAAAACTTTTTTACACTCATGGTGCAACCGCCTAAGCGAGTTCGGTTAGAGCAAATACCGCCGCGTGAATACATTTTCGTCGTAGATGTTTCAGGCTCCATGCACGGATTTCCCCTAGAGACTTCCAAGCAATTGCTCAAAAATCTTATCCTCAATCTGCGCCCGACAGACCGCTTTAATGTCATGCTTTTTTCCGGCGATTCTTATGTATGGGCAGAGGAGTCGAAGCCCGCACTCGCCGCGAATGTGGAAGATGCCATTGAGATGATTAGCCGACAACATGGTGCCGGTGGTACGCGCCTGCTACCCGCACTCGGACGTGCGCTCGACCTCCCGCGTTGTAGCGACAATCTTTCGCGCTCGGTGGTCGTGGTGACAGATGGTTACATCTCGGTAGAAAAAGAATGTTTTGACGAAATCCGCAAGAATCTTGACCGTAGTAATGTTTTTGCTTTCGGTATCGGGTCGGGTGTCAATCGTCATTTGATAGAGGGCATGGCGCACGTAGGTATGGGCGAACCCTTCATCATTCCCCGCGAAGAAGATGCGGCTGAGATTGCCGAGCGTTTCCGTACCTATATCCAAACACCCGTACTCACGCAAGTGAAAGCCGAGTTTGAGGGCTTTAATGCTTATGATATTGAACCCACGACGATTGCCGATGTACTCGCAGAACGTCCGATTATCATTCAGGGAAAATGGCGCGGCACACCCAATGGAAAAATCATTATCAAAGGACAAACGGGCGATAAGCCTTACGAAGCCATATTCGATGTAGCCGATGCCTTGCCCGATAGCCGCAATGTTGCGCTCAAATACTTGTGGGCAAGAAAACGCATCGAACTCCTTGATGATTATGAGCATTTAGATTTCGGAGGAAATACCAAAGAAGAAGTCACCGCACTTGGTTTGAAATATAATTTGATGACGCAGTACACTTCATTCGTAGCCATTGACCATGAAGAAATTGTAAGGGCAGATGGCGAAGTGGCGCAAGTCGTTCACCAGCCGATACCAATGCCCGAAGGTGTGGCTAATTCTGCCATTGGATGTGAGGCGGAGATTCAGGGGATAGTTAGAAAATCCGTACCAACTAAACGTTTTCCTCTTTTACAAATTAATAATATTGAAATTAATAATATTTCGGAAAATGAATTATTGGTTTTCAAAAAATCACTACAAAATGAATTGAACGCCGCAATGCGATGCCACAAAGCAGGTGTAGAACTTCCGAAATACCTTGATATACAAGTCACGTTGAATGAAAAAGGTACGATTACTGACATCAAATTACTCAGCAATAATCTGGACGAAACCATCTGGCTGTGCATCAAAACGAATATCGAAAACCATCGTTTGAAAGGCTTTACGCCGGGTGTGGTGAGTACCTTTTCGGTGCCGATTAAGGTGGTTTTATGAGCTAATTTAGGTCAGACCGTTTCGCTGTCAAAAATTTCTTTATTCAATCTCTGACAATGAAATGGTCTGACTTCTGATAAGAGCATGTTTAAAATTTTTCTGCTTGATAAGCAATGTTTTATGAACTTGACTTCACATCAAATCAGTCACTTATCCCGATAAACTCCTTCTTTGATGCCTCGTCAAAACCACAAACTATTGATTATCAGTTTGAAAAATTTTAAACATGCTCTAAAGTTGAAAGCAATAATACCAACTGATTTTGAAGAGGATTCAGATAATATGTTAGAGGACTTGAGTGTACATATTATGGGTTACAGTTATGATCGCGAGTGGCGTGAAGATCCTAATGCAGCCCCCATAGATACAGAGGTAAATATGAAAAGAAATCAGTATCATGCTGATATTGTAGTTGTTCTTACAGGAAGAGAATATAATGTTCTTGGTAGGATATATGGTGTAGCAGGCTTGGTTGATTACCATAATACCTATCAACCAGAATTAGGATTTTGTATAGTCGACGTGCGTGGAGCATTGGGTAGAAGAAAAACCTTTATTCACGAAGTTGGTCATCTGCTAGGTCTATATCATGACGATCAAGAAAATAGATACGGAAAAGGATATTTTTTTGAGGCAGGAGGTCTATTTGGCAAAAAAGACAGGATAACTATTATGCACAAAATTGGCGATTTAAGAAGAAGAATAAAACACTTTTCAAATCCAGATGTTGAATTTAAGGATGAACCTACGGGTACAGGTTCACCCGGAGCTATCGGAGAAAGAAATAGTGCCCGTAAACTCAGAGAATCTGGATGTATTGTTGCAGGATTTCGTCAAGATCCAGGACCTTCATTCTCTGTTTCGATGGACTTTACACCATGCTGTAGTTTTTTTGTATCTCCCGGAGATATTAGGACATATATTGTGCACGGTAGTCATGGACAAATGCCGTATCAATATGAATGGAAAGTAAGTAACGATGGGTTCAACTATGGTAGTGTTCTGTCAACAACCAACAAATTAACCTATGATTATCATAGTTCCCAAGAAGGTGATATACTATTTATTAAAGTAGAGGGAATTTCTGCCGATGGTCAGACTGACCAAATTGTCTTCCCACAAGAAGTTTTCAGTTTCTGATATAATATTTAAACAGTGATTACCTCTCTTTTGGACTTTGGACATTTTGGAAATTAGGTAACTGGGAAATTCGGGTTTAAATCATAAGTAATTGATTATCAGTTATTTAATTTTTATTAAGGTAAAAAATATTCAATTAATTAAATTTTATAGTTATTTGATAAAAAAC
>CALCMV010000080.1 GCA_937967535.1 uncultured Saprospiraceae bacterium | reverse complement strand
ATTGAGAATGAAGACGACCATAGATTATACCAAAACCTCCCCAATTTAAGCTACAATGTCCACCAATTACAAGATAAATTACGGATCTATGCTGCTGACCAAAATCTACCTTCGATTGACTTTTCCAAAGGCATGACACCCGACCTTTTTCTACCCGACGGCGTACATCCGAATGAGGCAGGAAATCTCGTGATGATGGAAAATGCGAAGAAAACATTAACTAAATTATTAACATGAAAAAAGCAATCGGCGAAACCAATTTACAAGCATTAATAGCCAACATGGAACCTGTCTTGAATGATGGCGAATACGTTTTTGCAACAGTCGAAAATACAGCAGCTATCCCAAGAGACATGACGATTTGTGAGATAAAAGAGCAGGAAGGCATTACTGTCGTATTATTAAAAAAAGATGCGGAACGACTCGGACTCAATTTTGAATTTATCGCAGCGTGGATTACTTTGAATATCCATTCTTCCTTGGAAGCGGTGGGTTTGACGGCTGCTTTTTCTAGCGAATTGGGTAAAAATAATATCAGTTGTAATGTCATTGCAGGCTATTATCACGACCATATTTTTGTGGATAAAAATGAAGAGGATAAAGCAATGAAGGTATTGAGGAATATGGCAAGATAACAGCATGTTTGGATAATTTAAATATATGATGTAACTTCAATAATCACAAAGAGATTTTCTACGCATTTTCAAGGGAATAACCCTTTTTTAAAAATAAAAATTATGAAAAATTGGGCAGAAAATGTTAGCTGGACACCCTCCGAAATTGTCTATCCGACAGAGGAAGATGCCATTCAACAACTCGTCTTGAGAGCCGCCAATTCGTGTAAGAAAATTCGCGTTATGGGTACGGGACATTCCTTTACTGCCTTGTGCCATACGAATGATATTTTGGTCAGTTTGGACAAATATCAAGGTATTATTTCAGTGGATAAAGAACGATGTCAGGCAAGCGTAAAAGCCGGAACAAAACTCAATTTGTTGGGTGATTTATTATTCAAAGAAGGCATGGCAATGGAAAATTTGGGCGATATTGACGTGCAATCTATCGCCGGTACGATTAGCACAGGCACACACGGAACGGGCAAGGCTTTTGGCACGATTAGCACGCAAGTCATCGCGCTCAAATTTGTGAATGGAAAAGGAGAAATCGTGGAATGTTCGGCTAGCAAAAAGCCTGAATTATTCAAAGCCGCACAAGTATCTTTGGGGGCATTGGGCATCATTACGAGCATTACTTTACAGTGTGTGCCGAGCCATAAATTATTTTTACAAAACCGAAAAGAACCACTTGATGCTGTCCTCTCTAATCTTGATTCATACAACGAACAAAACCGAAATTTTGAGTTTTACTGGCTACCATATACGGAGACTGCATGGACAAAAACAACCAACATAGTCGAGCAAGACGAACCGGATAAAATCAATTTTTTCAATTATTGGTCTGAATATGTCATAGAAAATTACTCATTCAAATTACTTTGTGAAATAGCTCGATTGTTTCCCTCCCAAAATGAAAGAGTCTCGAAAATAGCGGCGGCAAGCATCGGCAATGTAGAAAAGGTATATCACAGCCATAAAATTTACGCGACAAAACGGCTCGTCAAATTTACGGAAATGGAGTACAACATCCCCGCCGAAGCCTATCAGGATGCCTTTTCAGAAATGCGTAAAAAGATTGACACTAAGCAATTCAATATCCATTTTCCGATAGAAAATCGTTGGGTCAAGGGCGATGATATTTTGATGAGTCCTGCCTACGGGAGAGACTCTGCCTACATCGCTTGTCATGTCTATAATAAGAAAAACAACCAACCATATTTTGAGGCTTTAGAGCAAATTTTCAGAGCTTACGGCGGGCGACCACATTGGGGAAAAATGAACACCTTATCGTCAAAAGACCTAGCCGATTTGTACCCTCAATTCGCTACATTTGCAAAGCATCGGCAAGAACAAGACCCTGAAAAGGTGTTTGTTACGCCTTACTTGGAAAAGCTATTAGGTGTATGATTTCTGTTATTTTGGAAATGTAAAATGTAAAATAATAAATGTAAAAATTGTAGTACGCAAAATATTTACAATTAATTCATTATCAATACATTAAAAACAATTAAAATAAAATTATTTCATGCGCGTACTATTGACACTTTTACATTTATTATTTTACATTTTAAATTTTACATTAAAAAAATGTCTATAAATAAAGAAAATGAGTATTTCCAACAACTCAACCAAACATTAAAAAATCATCAACGGGCAATTCCCTGTCTTTGTATTGATTTGAATGGTTTGGATGAAAATATCGCTAGGCTCATTTCCAATTTCAATAAAAATGCTGCCTTTAGAATCGTTGTCAAATCACTGCCTTCTTTTGAATTGATTCAATACATTTCAGAGCAAGCAAATACTCAAAATTTCATGGTTTTTCACCAACCTTTTCTAACAGAATTGGCAGCACGACTCCATGAAAATGCAGACATTTTATTAGGCAAACCCATGCCCGTCAAAACGGCTCATTTTTTCTACGATAATCTCCCCGAACAGACAAACGGCTTTAATCCTTACCGGCAAATTCAGTGGTTGGTTGATACCAAATTACGTATTCATCAGTACATCGAATTAGCACAGAAAACAGGACAAAAACTACGCTTAAATCTCGAATTAGACATTGGATTACATCGCGGTGGTTTTGGCAATATCAATCAATTAAAAGCCGCTTTACAAATCATTGAAACACACCAAGACGAGGTAGAATTTAGCGGCTTTATGGGCTACGACCCGCATGTTGTCAAGCTGCCAAGTATTATTCGTAGCAAAGAAAAAGCCTTGCGTTTGGCGAATGATTTTTACGATACTTGCAAAATGCTTGTTCAAAAAGATTTCCCTGCTTTATGGCATGAAAAGCTGACATTCAATGGCGCAGGAAGTCCGACAATTAACTTGCACAAAGCAGCAGATTCTCCATTAAATGATATTTCTGCAGGTTCGTGTTTGGTGATGCCGACGACCTTTGATATTCCGACCTTGCAAGGCTACCAACAGACTTGTTATATCGCCACGCCCGTCCTCAAAAAATTTGAAGGGACGACCATCCCCGCATTAGAGGGCATGAAAAATATATTGAATTTGGTAAATTCCAATCATCGCCAATCTTTCTTTATTTATGGTGGTTTTTGGAAGGCGGATTATTGCTACCCGAAAGGTACGCGACAAAATTCGCTCTTTGGTGTATCAACCAATCAGACGATGTTGAACGTCCCTAATTCAGCAGAATTAGAAGTAGATGATTTTGTATTTTTAAGACCACATCAAAGCGAATTTGTATTTTTACAATTTGGAGAAATTTTAGCTATTCGCAATGATAAGATTGAGGAGACTTGGACGATTTTGAGGAATTATTAAAGACATATTTGCAATGAGCAATCAAAAAATGAGAATACCGGACAATTACATAGAATTTCTTTATTGGTTTAAAGCAACAACTGAAACCCACTGGGAAAATATGTCTAAATCAAATGCTTCTGATTATAAAGATGACGATTGGATTATTAATGCAAAATGGATTGGTTTAGAAGAAACTGAAATTGAAAACATAGAAAGAAAATACAATATTGTTTTTACTTCAGAGCATAAGGAATTCCTAAAAATATTACACACCATAGATAAAAAACGCCCCGTAGAATATTATGATTCTAAGAATGAAACATACGTTAAACAAAAGCCTTATTTCTATAATTGGTTATTGGATGATGAAGAGATTAGACATTTTTTTGATTGGCCCTATAGAACAATACTTTCAGATGTGAAGAACACATCTTGGCTAAAATCTTGGGGAGAACGCCCTAAATCAGAAGCTGAAATTGAAAAGGTATTTTCAGAGTGGTATCATAAAGCACCAAAGCTAATTCCCATTCACGCACATAGATTTGTTGTGAGTATTGTTGATGAAATAAAAAGTCCGGTATTGTCTGTATGGGGGGCTGATACGATTGTTTATGGATGGAGTATGAAGCACTATTTACTGAATGAATTGGGAAAATATTTAGATTTACATAAATCTGTTTATGATGAAGAAGATAAATTATGGTATCCTGAACCAATAAAAGAATTGCAGGATTTTATGAATAAAGAACGAACAATAGGAGAGAGTAAAGGAATTCCATTTTGGGATGAATTAATTAGCTAAGTATGAACATACACATTACAAAAACATTCCTCACCACACTAATATGCAGCCTATTAATAATCGGTTGCACCCCTTCTCTAATTCAAGAAAAAGGAGTTTCGGTTGCTCCTATATCGCAAATTTCGGTCTTAGATAAGGTCATAAAAAAAGGCATCATCCGGGTAGGCACAACCGGTGATTTCTCCCCATTTTCCTATCAATCGGAGGGGATAGACGGCTATCAAGGCATAGACATCGAATTGGCAAAAGATTTGGCAGAATCGCTCGATGTAGAAGTGCAATTTGTCCAAACAACCTGGTCAAATTTGCTGTCTGATTTGGCGGCAGATAAGTTTGATATTGGTATGAGTGGGATTACGATAAAGCTGCTGCGGCAGCGTGAGGCATTGTTTAGTATTCCACTATTATCAAGCGGAAAAGCGGCGATTACAAGAGATGAAAATGTGGAAAAGTATAAAACGTTAAATGCTATCAATCAGGCGGGAGTGCGTGTCATCGTCAATCCGGGCGGTACGAATGAAGCCTTTGCGAGAGCTAATTTTCCAAAAGCAACCATCGTTGAAAACGAAGATAATCTCACCATTTTCCAAAGAATCGTGGACGGCGAAGCCGACCTCATGGTAACGGATGCCATCGAAACATTAGTCCAACAACAAATTCACCCCGAATTGGATGCCGTCAATCCCGACGCGCCCTTTAATTTCTTTGAAATGGGCTACCTCTTGCCCCGCGACCACACCTTCAAAGCCTACATTGACCAATGGCTCAATCTCCGACAAAAAGATAGCACTTACCAAAAGATATTCGACGCTGAGTTGGAAAAAATTAAACGGAAAGCGGAGGGAGAATAATTCAAAATCCGAAGGAGGCTTAAATTTGAACTTATTCTTAAACTTAAACTTAATCTTAAACTTAAATTTTATGTAGAATCTTTCCGACTTGTTCGTAAGCATTAGATTTGATATTTTTGCCGACTTGTTATTTGAGAAAATTACAAATCTATAATTATGGAAAATTTAAGCACCGATAAACTCAATAAGTATTTAGAGCAATTTACAGATTGGGTAGTTGTATTTGTTCCCAAGATCTTGTTGGCTATTTTGATTATCATTATTGGACTTTGGATTGTTAAAAGAGTAAGTCGTCTGATTCGGACTAGCATAACAAAAGCCAATATATCCACAGAGGTATCTTCTTTTTTGGGGTCTATTATTGACAATGCGCTCAAATTGGCTGTATTTTTATTGGCAGCGAGCATTATTGGCTTTGAGGTATCTTCTTTACTGGCACTGTTGGCGGCGGTAGGCTTTGCTGTGGGAATGGCTTTACAAGGATTTCTGGGCAATTTTGCCTCCGGAATTACCATCGTATTTCTGAAACCCTACAAAGTAGGTGACTGGGTGGAAATAGGTGAGAAGTTTGGAAAAGTACAAGACATAGAGATTTTTAACACGACCATTATGACCCCCAATGAAAAAACCCTCATCATCCCAAATGGCAAAGTAACGGAAGATACAATTACCAACTTTTCAACAACCGGCAGAACCCGACTGGAATTAAAAGTGACTATGCCCTACGAGGAAGAATATGCAAAAGTCGAAACCATCATAAGGGATGCTTTGAATGATGTTCCGAATATCCTCCCGGAACCTGAACCCATGATTGGTATAGAATCTTATGATAGTCATAATATCCTAGTAGCCGTAAGACCCTATATCCATCCCGATAATTATTGGCAAGTGACCTATGATGCCTATGCAGCCATTAAGAAGTCATATCATCAATATGGTATTAAGGTAGCTTATTCGGAAGGCGTGGAGTTGGGACCGGTTGGGGCTTAGTGCATTTACCATACAAAAAATGCCAATCGTAGTATGTTGTATTAACAGAATACTGATATTAGCTTTGCATACTTAAATTAGCAATGCAATCAAAGGAAAAAATACTAATAAAGTTTGGAGAAAAAGTGAGATACTTCAGAAAAGAACAAGGTCTTTCACAGGAGCAATTGGCATTCAAAGCTAATTTGCACAGAACCTATATTGGTATGATAGAACGGGCAGAGAAAAATATAACTCTCGTGAATATCGAAAAAATTGCAACTGCATTACAAGTAGATATTAAAGAGTTATTCTAATGACTACCGACTATCAACGATTTAAAAATTAGATAATAATTACATGCAGTTAATTTTAAATTTGAATTAATCAGATGCTACCAAGGTTAATTTCAATATTATTTTTCAAAAACAAATTTAAATGTATAAAAATTTGATTATCAATTAATTATAAATAGTTTATTTTTTATAAAATAATAATTTCAAATGTTTTTTTCTCAATTCAAAATCCCCGAAACGCAAGGAATTATGAATTAAACCACTAATTACCTGTCACCAATCACCAATTAGCTAATCACATGAATCACCGCTTATATATCATATTATTTTTTTTGGTAAATATTTTTTCCAATTCAATTTTTGCACAAGAAAAAGCAATAAGTCTGCGATTGGATGAAGTCATTGAACGCGCACAACAAAATGCACCCGAAGTACGCATTGCAAAAGCCCGTTTTGAGCGCAACCGAATGACTTATAATGACCAATTACTGGCATTGAAACCTTCGCTTTCGCTCAATGCCAATCTACCCGTTTTTAATAGACGATTTCAGCAATCACTGCAAGACGATGGTACACAAATTTTTTTACGGAACCAATCACTTTCCTCTAATTTAGGGCTCGAACTCACCCAAGTCATAGCTCGTACAGGCGGGCAGTTTAATGTAGGAACAGACTTTCGACAAATACTCAACTTTTTTCCTAAAGAAGACGGCGGCAATACTACTTTATACCTTTCAAATCCCATTTATCTTGGGTTTAACCAACCAATTTCCGGCTTTAATGCCTTTAAATGGGATAAAAAAATACTGCCGATGGTACTCCAAGAAGCCGAGCGCGAATACACCGAACAACTCGCAGATGTAGCTCAAAAAGCCGTCACATTTTTCTTTGATTTGTATATCGCCCAATTGAATTTTGAATCTGCCAAACGCGATAAAAAAAATGCAGATGAATTGTACGAATTGGCAAAAAACCGTTTTAGCGTAGGCAAGATAGCAGAGGCGGATGTACTCCAAATGGAACTCGGCGTAATGCAAGCCGAAACCCGTCAGGCAAGTGCCGAACTCAACATCCAAAGCAGCAGTGCCGACCTTCTTTTTTTCTTGGGATTTGACACCATTGCTAAAATAGTGCTTATCGTTCCCAATGGTGTGCCGCAATACCTCATCAACTCCGAACTGGCTCTCGAACAAGCAAGATTCAATAGAAAATTTACACTTACACAAGAAATACAACGCATTGAAAGTGAAAGAGATATAGAACGAATACAAAAAGAAAACGGAGCAAATATAAATATTCAGGCAGGTTTTGGTTTGTCGAGAAGTGACGAAAACTTGGGAAGGGCATACAGCTTACCATTTGAAGACCAAGAGAATATTTCGGTAGGTATCAATGTGCCGATTTATGATTGGGGAAAAGCAAAAAGCCAAAGCCAAATGGCAGCAGCCGACCGCGAATTATTGGAGTTGAGCATCGAACAGGAAAACATTAATTTTGAACGAAATATTTTGTTAAAAATTCGTCAATTCGATATTATCCGTGGTCAATTGGCTATCGCAGAACGTACCAATGAAGTTGCCGAAAAACGCTACGACATTACCAAAAAACGCTACACCGTAGGCAAAGTTGATGTCACAGAATTAAATGTAGCTCTCAACGAACAAATCTCCGCCCGACAAAATTATACGCAAGCCCTACGCGATTTTTGGACAGCACACTATGAATTGCAACGATTGACTTTATATGATTTTGAAAATGGGACTTCATTGGTGAAATAAATACCTATAGTACGGTGCTTCCAGCCCGTGTGTCTCACCTATGTGAATGCACGAGCTGAAGTAGCATAGGAGGATTGATAGTCTCAGAAAAACTGACTTCTGGACTTTGGACAAAATGGGAATTAGGAAATTGGGGAACTCGGTTTAAGATTGTAACTCATTGATAATCAATTGAATGAATTTTATTAACAAAGCAAAATATGTCATTAATTATTTTTTGTAAAAATCTAAAAAAGAGGGGTTTACCTAATTTCCCAATTCCCCAATTTCCTTTGTCAAAAGTCTAAACCTTTAGTAACGAGCAAATAATAAGTTTACGATTTCGACGAGATTATTTTGCTCTTCTCCGATAGCTATCGGGGTCTTCTTGAAAATGAGAGTTTATCGGGATAAATGACTGTTTTCGAGGAGGAAAATAAGGACAAAAGAAGCCGTCCAAATGCAGGAGTTATTATTTACCCGTTACTAATTTGTATTTATTTCGACTTCGCCATTTATCGGTCCAAAGGAATATATCTCTCTTTTATGATATTAAAATGATGTATTTGATGTGCAGTAATACTGAACCCAATTGCAGAAAGCGGCATTTCGTATTCAAAAAATATACAGTTGGTTTCCAATATTTTTTGATTAAAAGACTCAAACATCATGATTGTTGATTGGCGTGCAATACGAAGTTCATTGACCAATTGTTCAATGGATAGTTCATCTGCATTCGAGTTTTTGCCCATTATTTCTTGGTCATGCGCTTCCGGAATGGTTCCCTCTCCACGAGCAAAAATGATAGCTCTAAAACACCAAATTCTTTCCCAATCAATGAGATGCTGTAATATTTTATGAATAGTCCATTTATCTTTTTCGTAAGTTTTCAAACCAATTCTGTTTAATTGAACGATGTCAATATTATTGATTGCTTCCAAACTTAGTTGAAGTGCCTCTGTAAGTTCAGCCCCCTCATTTAGTTTATATACATGTTCTAAAAATTCCGGATTTTTTTTTGTTTCTGATTCTTCCATTTATTTATTTTTTTCTTGTTTCTGACTTCAAAATACACATCATCTCTGCGAATATATCTGTTTTTCTATATTTCTCCTTTTCATATGAGATAAAAAGTTAAAAAAACAGATGGCACCTCTGGCATATAAGTATTTTCTTATTTTTGGAAAAAGAATATAAAATATGAAAAACGCACGATTACTATTCCTTGCTTTATTGCTTTTCCAGTTCAACCTTTTTGGTCAAACGGATTATCAACTCGAAAAAACGTTCTCCCCTAAAGCCCTGAAAGAAGACCTCTCTACTCTAAAAGACAATTTCGAAGCCGTGCATCCGGGCTTATATAATTATACACCAAAGGAAGAGTTTGATGCCTTCTATACTCAAGTAGAAAGTCATCTGAATGAACCGATGACTGAAATTGATTTTTATCGAATCATCAACCCTGTCATTACACTTATCCGAAATGGTCATACTAAAATGGTGCCTTCCGATGCGTATGTCAAATGGATGCGGGCGGGTGTTCTTCTGTTTCCTTTTGATGTGTATTGGTCTGAAAATCAGCTATATGTATATCGGAATTTGTCAAAGGATGAGGATATTCCGATTGGTGCTGTCATAGAATCTGTTGATGGCAGAATAGCTACCGAACTTTTTCAAAGTATGGCAGATAGAATTACGCGGGACGGTTTTAATACGAGTTCGCCCGAACACGAGGCAGCGCAAGGCTTTAAATCATATTACCTCATCAACGAAGGCGCAAGCGGTGAATTTAGCATAGATATTAGGACTCCCGAAGGAGAATCCCAAACCATAAAAAGCAAAGGAATAACTTATAAAGACATCAAAAAAATGAGAGAAGAACGCTATGCACCGCTTCCAAAATCGCTCTGGTCTTCCGACCTTCCTGCGCTTGAGTTGAAGATAGACGGAGAGATTGCGACGATGACTATACGAACTTTTGATAAAGCCTTTGTGAAAAAAGAGAAAAAACAAAAGTTTAAACAGTTTTACAAAAATGCCTTCGAGCAGATGGAAAGTAAGGGCGTAAAGCACCTCATACTCGACCTTCGCGGCAATGGCGGCGGCGACCCGATGCCTACGATAGAACTCTTTGCACATTTGCATCCTGAGCCTTTCACTTTTTATAAAGAAGTTACCGCCACGACTCAAAAAATTCCGAATAAGGAATTATACACCAACTTTAGCTTTCCGGAAAAGCAGGTCTATCCGATGGTTCTAAAAAAGAAGAATGGGATGTATCATATCAATTGGCTGGGGCGATTAGCCGGTGTCAAAGGACTGCGTACCTCCCAACCCAATACGCCTTTTTTTGACGGAAAAGTGTATGTACTCACCGATGCTGAATCATTCTCCGCAACCGGAGAAACGACAGGCATCATTAAAAACTTCGACAGAGCTACTTTCATCGGAGAAGAACCCGGCGGCAATCCGGTACAAAATACTAGTGGTCTTCAACTGATACTTGAATTGCCCAATACCAAAGTACGGGTGGTCATGCCGCTGTGGGAGTGGGTGATGAATGTGGATTTTAAAAACGAAGGTCGCGGAGTCATTCCCGACCATCTTGTGAGACCTTCGATTCAGGATAAAATTGATGGGGTGGACAGGGTGATGGAATATACTTTGGAATTGATAAAGGAGCAACAGAATTGACCATTTATCGGTTTAGGCAGTAGAGCAAATTCATGAATTTGCTCTACTGCCTATGAAACCGTCAATTCCCTGACGGCATTATCTATACTTCGCTATGTGGTCGTACAGATGATGTGATTCCAGATGACCGTAATAATTGCTGCTATACTCATAAGACCTTCCCTTATATTCTATTTCGTGAAAGTGCCCATGCATTCCTCCTCCATCGCAAGATTGATTTTTTCCGTATAAAATTATTCCGCCCCATCCTCCACAATGTGCCCATGTTGTGAATATCACTTTCAGTTGATTTTTATCCTGCCCCAACAATTCGTAAACCTCTTGAATAAATGGGATTTTAAATTTTTTTTGAGCTAAATCAAACAAATTCAGCCCCTCCATAAGAAGATAGCCTATGTCATCTTGATGCATCATTCTATTATTATGTACATCATAAGTTGCAATTTGCTCACTGATTTTTTTTCGATTTATTTCGTCGAGGGCATCATATTTTTCGACTATCATTAATGCGAAATCCCGCTCAATCTGCACACCAAAATAGTAAGGTGCTTTTGAATCCTTTGCTCTTTCTATTGCTTTGTGGAAATCATTTGCCTCCGCTACGCCAATATTTTTGTAAAAATATTGGCTATCTTCCGGGATAAATTTTGTTGATGGATATGAAAAATCTTCCTCTGTAAGATAAATGTTATTGGGATTAGATGCTTTGTTTTTCTTAAATGCCTCTAATGCGATTTTGACTTGTAGAGATTTATCATCTTTCAATTTCATCACAAGATGTTTTTATTCCTTAAAATGATGTGAATAATTTATGTGTTTTGAACATGTGCATAACGCCATATGTGCGATTAAAGTTCTATGTCAGGAGGGAGACTGAAAGAGCAATTTGAAAAGCCTGTCCCTTTGAAGTTGTCTGTCACTTCTGCGAGTTTATCTGTTTTTTGCATTAAAAAAAAACTTATTAGTAAACTCATGGAAATCACCTATTGAAAGTTTGGCATATTTTGAATTTTACAAAACTTTCACTAAGTTTACAATTCTTATATATCAATATTCTCACCACAACCATTACACACTATGAACGCAACACAAACACTAAGCAACTGGCTCCAAGAATTTGAAAAGAATCTGAAACAGGGCGATGTTGCTGCTGCCACAGCGATGTTTGCCGAAGAAAGTTATTGGCGCGATTTGGTGTCCTTCACATGGAATATCAAGACGATGGAAGGGCATGAGCAAATTGCTGATATGCTCAAGGCGAGATTGGCGGATGTCCAGCCCTCCAATTGGCAACTCGACGGCGAGGCGAATGAAGCGGACGGTGTCATTGACGGCTGGATTAATTTTGAAACGGCGGTGTCGCAAGGGCGTGGTCAGATTCGTTTGCTCAATGGCAAATGTTGGACCCTGCTCACGACCATGACCGAACTCAAAGGACATGAAGAACCCAAAGGAACAACTCGTCCGATGGGTGTGGAACATGGCGTATTCAAAGGACGCAAAAATTGGCTGGAACGCAAACAAGAAGCGGAAGCCGAACTCGGCTATAAAACGCAACCCTACTGCGTCATCGTAGGGGGCGGACAGGGCGGCATTGCGCTCGGTGCGCGACTCAAACGACTTGATGTACCCACCATTATCGTAGAGAAAAATGAACGTCCCGGCGACTCGTGGCGCAAGCGGTACAAATCGCTTTGTCTGCACGACCCGGTTTGGTACGACCACTTGCCATATTTGCCTTTTCCCGAACATTGGCCCATATTCACGCCAAAGGATAAACTCGGTGATTGGCTCGAAATGTACACTAAAGTGATGGAGTTGAACTACTGGGGTTCGACCTTGTGCAAGGGCGCAAAGTATGACGAAGCGGCGCAAGAGTGGGTCGTGCAAGTAGAGCGTGAAGGCAAGCCCGTTGAACTGCGTCCTAAGCAACTCATCCTCGCCACAGGTATGTCCGGTATGCCCAATGTTCCCGACATTAAGGGGGCTGATAGCTTCAAGGGCGACATTCACCATTCGAGCGCACACATCGCCAGCGAACCTTATGAGGGCAAAAAGTGCATCGTCTTAGGCTCCAACAATTCAGCGCACGATATATGCGCCGCACTCTACGAAGCGGGTGCGGATGTGACAATGATTCAACGCTCGTCCACGCACATTGCCCGCTCGGAGACGCTGATGGAACTTGCTCTCGGCGACCTATATTCAGAACGGGCGCTTGCCAATGGAGTCGATACCAATACGGCAGATATGATTTTTGCGTCGCTGCCTTACCGGATTTTGCACACGTTCCAGATTCCGGTCTATGAAGAAATGGCACGACAAGATGCTGACTTTTACGCCAAACTTGAAAAGGCGGGTTTCCTACTCGATTGGGGCGACGACGGTTCGGGTTTGTTTATGAAATATCTGCGGCGCGGCTCCGGCTACTACATTGATGTGGGCGCATCTCAACTGATTATTGACGGCGATGTGAAGCTGCGTAGTGGAGTCAATATTGACCATATAAAACCAAATTCGGTGGTGCTGACGGATGGTTCTGAATTGCCCGCCGACCTTATCGTACTGGCTACGGGATATGGCTCAATGAATGGTTTTGCTGCCAAGCTGATTTCGCAGGAAGTGGCAGATAAAGTAGGTAAAGTCTGGGGACTCGGCTCTGACACAACAAAAGACCCGGGACCCTGGGAAGGCGAACAACGCAATATGTGGAAACCGACTCAACAAGATGCGCTTTGGTTTCACGGCGGCAATCTGCATCAATCGCGGCATTATTCGCAATTCTTATCGCTGCAATTGAAGGCGCGACATGCGGGGATGGATACGTCGGTGTATGGATTGCAGGAGGTGCATCATTTGAGTTGATGGTTTTAATTTCGGTAGTCCTTTAGATGTAATGCTAATTCATGGCAACTTGCCTTGCATTTTCAAAATGCAAGGCAAGTAAATTTTGTCTTTCTATTTTAAAATCAAATAATTACAAAATTAATTTTAAATAATAATAAAAATATTTTACAAGAAAAATTTACACAGAACAAAAAAACACGTATTATACTTTCAGATTATTTTACAAATATTTTTATTTAAATTTTGTAATAAATTAATTTTCAATAAAATAAAAAAACGTTGGGCTAGCCATTTAACTTTGCCTAAAGCGAATACTCGTCAGACGAATCCCTTTATTCAATGCGAATATTTTATGAGACAAATCACTACATTTCACAAAAATCTTCGTCAGACGAGTACTATCCCGCAAGCAAACTTAAACGGGTAGCCAAACGTTGTGGTCTAACGTTTTGAAAACGTCCGACCACTCGCTCATTTCCAAAGATGTGGGGTATCCTTAGATTTTCAAAATGCAAGGTAAGTTTGAGATTACATTTATAGCACTACCAAAATTCGCTACAAATGCGCCGATAACTCGCAGAAACTATTCATCGAAAGTGAATTTCCGCAACTTATCGGTACATTTCCTCACCCAAAAATTATTTTGGTCAACGATTTTACCGTAGCATAATGCGTCTCGCTTGTGCATGTAGTACCTAGGCGCAAGCCGGAGGCATTACGCTACGCTACAAACAAATCATCCATCGTAATATTTTGGTCAACGATGTCCGTTTTTTGCTTGTTTTCTACCATCTCAAAAGTTGTGATAAAGGTCGTGAAAAGATGTTTTTTCGTTTTACTGTGGTGGCGAAAAACGGCGTGTTTTTGACGGATATTTTCTGCCGTTTTCTTATCTAAAATATATGGATTTTGTGAAAATTTAATTTCGCAAAGGTGAATCGCATGGTCGATTCGGTCAATTAAGAGGTCGATTTGAGTACCGGGCAGGTCCTCCGTAGGCTTGGCAACATAGCTGAATATTTTGGTCAGTACACCACTAATACCCAAATGTTTTTTGATTTGCGGAATGTGTGAAAAACATACATTTTCAAAAGCATAACCCGTCCAGCTTTTGAAAGACGGCGTGAGAAACAACTGCTCGACATCGGGTGATTGCACGTCGCGATTGGGTTCGATTTGGCTGAGATAAAACAAACTGTACGCATCCGTCAGACGGTACAAAGCATCCTTTTTGCGCTTGCCCATCCCAGAAATTTTTTTTATAAATCCTGACTGTTCGAGTTCCTTCAGAGTCTTTGTAAAACTGCCACCTTGTGGTAGCCCCGCAGCCTTTATAAGTTCATTTCTCGTCAAGCCTTTCTGTTTGTTAGAGAGGGCTTTAACTATGCTAATGTGTCTTTCGTGCCTATCGAATAATGCAGGAAACAAGCGATTAAATTCATCGTACAAAAAACCCGTTTCATCAAAACAAATACGATTGATATTCTGAATTGCCGAGAGGTCTTTCCGCACAAAATCAAGATACATCGGCACACCACCCAAAGTCATATACAACAACAAGGTCTGATAACGCGGATAACGAATGTTTTTGCTCGCCAAAAACGCCTCCGTCTGCCCAAGCGTAAAAGGATACAAATGTACAATATCCGTAATTCGATTGTGCAATCCGCCTTTGTCATTAATCACCTTTTCAATCATCCACGAAGTTGCCGAACCACATATCACGACTACTATGTGTTGCTTTGATGCCCAACTGTTCCAAAAATAACTAAAACCCAAAATAAAATCTGACCGCTTGCTCGCCATCCAAGGCAATTCATCAAAAAATACCACATATTTCTTCTTGATAGTCAGCCCTTCCAGAGCTTGTGTAAGCGCGAAAAAAGTATCTAACCAATTGTCGGCTTGTTCCTCATTCGTTTGTAGCCCATAGGCTTGCATACTAATGTGGAAGTTGCGTAGTTGAGCTTTTTTATTGGCATTTTGTAGTCCGGTGATTTCTAACTTGATGTGTTTTTCGTAGGTTTTTCGGACTAAAAAAGTCTTGCCAACCCGCCGTCTGCCTGTAAGTGCGACCAACTCCGGTTTGTCGGATTCCAATGCGCGGATAAGCCGTTTTTTTTCGTCTGTTCTGCCAATTAATTGTTGTAATTGTTTCATACTATGCTACGATAATCAGCTAAATGTACGAAAAAATATACGATTTGGCTGTTTATCCAACATGAAATCAGCTAAATCTATTAAAGAAACAAGGATTTGGCTGTTTTAATCAAAAGGAAAGGTAATTCTAAAAAGGCAAGTTGGGGCATCATGAAGCATACCTACGCCGCCTCAAAAACGTAAACACCCCACCAAACATACCCAACAAAACCAAGGGCAATACAATATTCACCAACTGCCATTTGGTCTTTTCTTCTCGCGCTTTCGGCTTATTCAGCAGTCGCAAACGCACTTCTTTTGAACGCGAGGCGATAATCCCGTCCGTATCCAAGAGATATTCAACGGCATTGAGTAGAAAATCTTTATTGGCAAAGGTATAACGCTCATACGGATTGTAACCAAGCGGTTGTATTTTATTTTCTTTTACATTAATTGCATTGCGTACCACATCGCCATCTGCCACTATCATCATGCGCGTAGGTCTGCTCTCCGGGCGGAAGGGTTGACCGATTTCTTGGAGCATGGAACCCATGTTTTCTGTTAACCTATTTTCGTACAATGAAGGGAAAACACCCTCTAACAAGACCGCCACAGCTTTGTGCGGTTTATTGAATCGTTCGATAGGCGGTTTTTCGCTCGTAATGTCAAAACTCAAGCGTGTGGGCGCATATTGCATCCGGCTTTTGTCGGAAGTCGTGAGCAGGACGGTTTTCTTGACAGGCGTTTTTGTTTTTATCGTATCAATGGTACTAACAAACTGAAAATCAATACCATCCAAATTTTTTACAATTGGATGTGCATTATCTATAGCGGGAATAATGATGGGATGATAATACCAGGGGCGGAGGTCGTATTGTGGTGCATTGCCTACCTGACCGACTTGTAGCGGGATGCGACTACTCCTCAAATCCTGTACAATATTCGGTTCGATTCTGATACCGTATTTGAATAAAATATCTTCCAAATTTAAGGGATAATCATACGGCACATACTCGCCTACCATGCGAAGGCTGTCAAGGTCGGCACTCAGGCGGTCAATGAGCCATAGCACCTTGCCGCCGTTCATTACATATTGGTCAATTTTAAATTTATCTTTATCAGAAAAAGCAGTACGCGGCTTCGGAACCACCAAGAGGCGGTATTGCCTCGCATCCACCATCGTAAAGCTATCCAAATTGATGCGCCCCACATCGTAATATTGTTTCAAAGCGGCATCAAAACGTGCGGTTTCGTAGGGTTGGAGTTCGCCGTGACCTTCGGTGATGGCGATTTTGGATTTGTGGAGGCTTTTGAGTTTTTTGATGGTATTGGTGAGCTTGTATTCGAGTAGGCTGATGGAGTTGTTGAGGACGATTTGGTCTTGTCCGGGGGCAAGGGAGGCGGTGTTGTTTTCAAGAATATTGACAGGCATGGAGCGACCTTTATGCGAGACAATCACTGCCGGATAAATAAATTTTTCGGAGTAGCCATCGTCCTTTTTTACCTGCAAATTGACAGGGAAAATACCTACCTTGCCAAGTTCTTCCCTCAATTCTGCTTGCTGCTGCGGCGAGCCGTCGAGCGGGTTGGTAAATTGGTAGTTTACATTATTGCCTGATATGGATTTGAAGTCGTCGAGCAATTCGTGTAGCGCACTCTGCAATCGCTTGAATCCGGCAGGAAATTCACCCTCCAAAAAGGACTCAATAAAGACGACTTCTTCCAGTTCTTTCATCTGCTTTTTGGTCGCCGGTGTGAGCGTGAATCGCTTGTCCTCCGTCAAATCAATATGACCGTAAAAGGCATTGGCAAGGATATTTGTAAATATCAAAATACCCAAAAATAATCCTAATTGGAGGAGGGATTGGTTGCGTGTGTTGCTTGATTTTTTCATTTATTTAGTCGATAGTCCGTAGTCCGTAGTCCATAGTTTGGTCGTAGGGCAAATATACGAGGAAATCGCGGTTATGTGGTTTGATTTTTAATTGAAAATGGTTTATCTTTGAGAACAGTTTATTACAAATAATTATTGTTTATGGCAGAAGTAACATCAGCACCATTAAATAAAACTCAATTGGAGTTGCTTCAGTTATTCAATACCGAATTGACGGATAATGAATGGTTGGAAGTCAAACGGATATTTGTCAAATTTCTTGCTGAAAAAGTCAAGCGACTTGCCGATGAAGAATGGGATGAGAAAGGTTGGACGGCGGAAGATATGAAGCGATTGTCAAAGGAACATATGCGTGTATCCGTAGCGTAATGCCTCCGGCTTCGCCATATTAGTATCAAGTAGTACGCAAACGCAAGCCGGAGGCATTACGCTACGGGCTATGTCACCACTTCCTCGCCCCAAGTGCCACCTTAGTCATCGCTACAAAAGCCGCGATAAGACTCAAAAAATAAACCACATCGCGCGAGTCAATTTTACCTTTACTGATGGAGGTGTAGTGGTAGCCAATACCAATTTGGTCAACGATATAGTCCGATTTGCCGAAAAAGGTGTCTAGTTTGGAGAGTTCGCCGAAGGCTTCGTAGAGCGTGAGGCAAAGCAATACAGCGAGTACAAAAGCCACGATTTGATTGCGCGTAATGGCAGAAGCAAACAAGCCTATCGCCACAAAACCGCCTGCCAAAAACAATAGCCCGATATACGAACCCGCCACGCCACCTGCGTCAATATTCCCAACAGGGTCGCCGAGTTGGTGAACGGTATAATAGTAAAGCAATGTCGGCAACAAGGCAATGGCAACGAGGAGCAAACAAGCCAAGTATTTGCCCATGATGATGGAGAGGTCGCTAAGTGGGCGCGTGACAAGGAGTTCGATAGTACCCGTTTGGCGTTCTTCTGCAAAGGAGCGCATCGTAATCGCCGGAATAAGTATCATCAGAATGTAAGGCGCGGCACGGAAAAAGCCGTCCATCGTAGCAAAGCCGTAATCCAAGACGTTGCTCTGTGGGAATACCCACATCACCATACCCGTCAGCACCAAAAACACACCAATAGCAATGTAACCAATCAGCGAACTGAAAAATAAATTAATTTCTTTTTTGAAAATACTAAACATAGACTTGAGACGAGAGAAATTAGACTTGAGATGAGAGAGGTGAGACTTGAGATGAGAGAGGTGAGACGAGAAATAAGAGACTTGAGACGAGAGGTATTATCTCGCATCTCACGTCTCTTGTCTCAAATCTCTTGTTCTCTTGTCTCACTTCTCTTGTCTCACGTCTCGCGTAAGCGTTTGAAAGACATCCTCTACGCTTTGTACCTCTTGGTGCATTTCGATGAGGGTGAGTCCGTTTTCTACGGCAAATTTAAAGATTTTGGGGCGAATGTCGTATTTTTT
>CALCMV010000079.1 GCA_937967535.1 uncultured Saprospiraceae bacterium | reverse complement strand
TGGTATTTTATTTCAAATAACAATTATTACAATATTTGTTTCTACATTACTCGGAATATTGAATATTCAAAATGCCTTATTGATTGCATTTTTTGCGGCAGTCATCAATGTGATTCCGTATATTGGTCCTACGATTGGGGCTATTTTTGGGATTTTCATTGCCGTCTCGTCTAATTTGGACGCAGATTTTGCGACCATGATTGTACCGATGGTCACGAAGGTCGTGATTGTATTCGCATTGATGCAAGCATTAGATAATTTCATCTTACAACCCTTCATTTTTTCCAATAGCGTGATGGCGCATCCACTCGAAATTTTTATCATTATCATGATTGGTGCGAAACTCGGCGGCATACTCGGTATGGTCTTGGCAATTCCGGTTTATACCATTCTGCGGGTTATCGGCAGCGTATTTTTGAGTGAGTTCAAAATTGTACAAAAACTAACGGAAGGGATGGATGAGTTGTCGAATTGACGATTTGTGGAGTTGTTGAGTTGTTGAGTTGACGATTTGACGATTTGTTGAGTCGTGGAGCATTTCGACAGCTCAACAACTCCACAACTCGTCAACAAGTGGTTATTTTTTATTTTAATTAAAATTAAATACGTATAAATTTATTTTTTTGAAAATATTATTTAAAATTTTTATTTATAAAAATTAACAAAAACAGTATTTAATTATCATAAAACAAAAAACACATTATTCGCGCTAATTTTGTTTTTAAATTAAAAATAAAAACAATACATTTAAAAATGCGCTTATAGAAATGACACTACAATTCAACAAATCGTCAATTCAACAACTCCACAACTCGTCAACTCCACAACTCATCAGCACACTTATGCAACGAACAAATATAATCATCAACGGTCAGGAAATTCCGGTAAAAATATATCGGGAACGGCGGCGCGATGTGAGGTATTCATTTACTGCACGCACGGGCGGGTATTTGCGGATGCCCGAATATTATACAGAACAAGAAGTTAGAGAACAAGAAGCCAAATTTGAGAAGTGGTTGCGTGAAACGATGCGAAAAAAACCGGAATTGATAGAGCGATTTCGCGGACGCACCTATGAGGATGGCAGTACATTGACCATAGGTAAAAAAACATATACGATTCGTTTCTCAGAAAAAGAAAATGCGAAATACCATACTGCGAAAATCAAAGACGATACGATTCAAATCATCATTAGTACGAAAGATAAGGGACATCATTTGCAAAAAAGCATCCGCCAATTGATTAGTCGTTGTGTGGCTAATGACCAACTGCCTGAAATGACCAAGCGTGTGCAATTCTGGAATGACCGTCATTTTAATAAACCCGTAAATAAGGTAAGTTTTAAATTGAATCAATCTAATTGGGGAAGCTGCTCTACGCGCGGAAATATTAATTTTTCGACGCGCCTACTCTTCGCACCCGACGATGTAATTGACTACGTGATTGTACACGAATTGGCGCACTTGATTGAGGCAAATCATTCGGCAGCATTCTGGAAAGTAGTGAGCGATGTGATGCCCGATTATAAGGAGAAAGAAGCCTGGCTAAAAAAGCATGGAGACGAGTGTAATTTCTGACCCGTAACGTAATGCCTCCGGCTTGCGTTGCCGTAGCATAATGCGCCTGTGCCGACGAATGACGGTATCTCGCTTGTGCTGCATCCAAATCGCTATTCGTAGGGACAAGGCATGCCTTGTCCCTACGAATAAGTGCGGCGCAAGCCGGAGGCATTACGCTACGGAGGCATGTTTTCTCGTTAATTTTCAAATATTTTCACAAACTCAACTAATTTAGCTTCGTTGTCATAGATTAGAGGTGGAGTGATTATCGAAACACTTATTTTCCATTTGTTTTCAGATAATTTTTCTCCTTTTATTGTTCCGTCATTGATGGTATATTGACGATTTATCCATGCTCCGAACTCTCGATAAAAGCATTTTGCATGAGCCATTTCTTCGCCCGAATATTCAAAATTATTTGCCTCTTCACTGATTTCAAATATTAGTTCTTCTGACCGTTCATCGTCATTTACGTCCAAACATTCTGCATGAGTAAACGTATATTCAAATACATCATTTTCTCCTTCTGCGATACGATACCAATCTTGCTGCCAAGCATCATTATACTCAACACTAATTATCCTGTTTTTACTCCAACTCGTCGTTATAATATCGGGGTTGCAATTTGTTGATTCATCAGAATTACACGAGATAGTTCCAAACACTGAAAGCAATACCAAGATTACATTTTTCATAATTTTTCTCTTTTTAAATTTAGACATCAATTTCGATATCTTTGGTTGGGTTAATTACAAAAAACTGGTATCATACAACGATTTTTATAACTCGCTTTCTATGTATCAAAAGCCAAACTAACGCGGAACGAGATGGAAGCATCGTTCTACGGACGCGAACTGGAAGTGTCGCGCTACGTTAATTATTCCCATCATCACTATCATAAAAATTATCGTCGAAATATTCCTCTCCGTGCAATTTATCCATGTATTCTTCATTGTCTAATTCCTTTACGGGGCAGTCAGGACACGGAACGCCGGGAGTAGGAACGGTTGACGGATTTCCAACGGTGGACGAAGTTGGGCTTGGAGCATAAATCGGTGCTTGATAAGACTCGTAGGTGCGGGATGCGCTGTAGTCGGCATCGTAAATACTACCTGTCACGCGAAATAGAGCGCGACGATTTTGGCGATGTTCCATTTCCGAACAAGGCACACCATCTGCACAGTGATTAATGAGTTGCGACTCACCGTAACCCTTTACAATGAGACGATTTTTCGTGATGCCTTTGCTCACCAAATAATCCGCCACAGACCGTGCGCGACGTTCTGACAGATTTTGATTATAACCATAATCGCCCCGCGAATCGCAGTGAACAGCTATCTCTACGGCAAGGTCGGCATTGCTCTGCATAAATGACGCGACATTATCCAATCGTGTATAGGCATCGGAGCGAATGGCAGATTGATTGACATCGAAATAAGTCAAATTAGCAGAGTTGGGGATAAGATCATTGAGCGATAAATTTGTCGGGTCAATGAATTTGTTGCGAGTTGTGGAGTTGACGGGTTCTGGAGTTGACGAGGGTACTGTTGGTGGAGTATAAGTGGTTTCGGAAGTATAGTATGTAGAAGTAGAATATTCCGGTGTATTATAATTTGTGATTGGCGGAGAATAAGTCGGTGCAGGGGCTGTTGCTGCGCTGATGTATTGAGTTGTTGGGTTGTTGAGTTGCTGAGTTGTCGTTGAATTTGAAGTTGTCACATATTGATAGGCAGCCGTAGTGACGATTGGTTTTTCGGCAGGGGCAGTGATGGTTTTGGTGGTGTATGATACATCGGCAATCGTAAAATCTTCGCTTTCAGAGAGGCTGTAATCTATACGTGTATCTTTTTCATGCACCTCGTCGGTGGTACAAAAAACGGCGGTATTTTTTCGGTGGTCGGGGTGGCTGATTATCATTTCATAACAGCATGCACCGATAGCAGGCGGTGTAAAATTGAAGCGTCCGGCAGCATCGGTATAGGCTACGCGCATCCCGTCGCCACATTCACTGCCAAATTCTATACGGGCGCGATTGAGTGCTACTCCGGTCGGGCTTTTAATAGTACCTTTGATATTGAAATTGCGGAAGAAATAGAGTTCGACCCGATTATCTTCGGGGCAAACTTCCACCGTTTCGGGTGCATAGCCGAGTTTGGTGATTTTGACATTGCAGCAGTGGTCAATATCCAAATTTAAGGTGGTTTTGCCCGACGAACTTGTATAAGCCGTCCGGTCAATGCACACAGGTTCTATTTTTACACCTGATAGGGCTTTTTCTGTATGGCTGTCAATGACTTTAATTTCTACATTTTGTGAAAATGTATTTTTTACAGAAAAAAGAATAATACACAAGCTTATCCAACGTAGATTTTTCATAATTCAGTCTATAGTTGATAGTCCATAGTCCGTAGTTGAACGCGAAGTTGATGCGGAAATTAGAACTTGGAATATATGAGTTGGAATTTTATTTGGCATAAGGCGTAACAATAATACGAAAATTTGAGCATAGTTGTGGGATTGTTGTAGAGAAATTTGGAATTTGGAAATTTTTTGATTCTATGCTTATTGGACTTTGGATAAAATGGAAATTAGGAAATTAGGAAACTCGGCTTAAAGCCATAATTCATTGATAATCAATTGAGTGTGACACATATAAGTGGATTCATAATATTAGGCGCATAGTTCCGATAGCTATCGGAAGCACGCTTTGTAACCGATGATTAGCCCTAAAACTTCCTAAGCCGCATAGCGGCGACACTATAAAAATCGGTGTATTAAGGGGGATTCCGATAGCTATCGGAACTACGCGCCTTTTTCGGGTAGTGGGGCATTCTGTGTTACAAATGGTATCGACGCTATGCGCCTACAAAGCACATTTTAACATTAAACTTCCATTAATGTGTGTCACACTCGTAAGAAATCGAATAATCAGCAAATCATTTATCATTCACATAAATATAAATAAGTAAAATACGTCAACAAAGAAAATATTATCGCATTGTAGCATTTTAATCATTCACTCATTGTATTCATCATGAAAAAGACCATATTAATAACAGGAAGTACGGATGGTATCGGCAAATTAGCCGTTTCGGAAAAACACAAAGGCAGCACAGGAAAGTATTTTGATAATGATAAAGGCAGTTATGGCGATGCAAAGTTCATAGTTTTTTTGCTAAATGCCTCATTATCAAGCATTTAAATTTTATTAAAAAGGGAGAACGAAAAGTCGTTTTTTATTTTTATGAAAAAGTCAGTATGAATTAAGTGGAATTACTAATTTTGTGAGAGATTTTTATTGTTGCATTATTTTTGCTATTCAATTAGCAAGGATAAAACAATGCAACGATACAAGCATGAAGCAAACAATTTCAATTCAATGAATTTAGAAAATTTAGTCGTCATTAGCGGTAGGTCTGCGATATTCAAAATGCTCAATAACAAAAACAACGGAATGATAGCCGAAAATTTGGATACCCACAAAAGAGGTTTCTTTTCTACACGCAGCCATCAGTTTACGCCCTTGCAATCTATACAGGTGTATACCACCGATGAAAAAGGCGGTGCCGAACTCGAAGTCGTTTTTGAAAATATGCTCAAAGGCGGCGATGTACCCGACCACAAAGCACCGATAGAGGAGCTTCGCGATTATTTCTCAAAAATATTGCCTGAGCATGACCGCGAACAAGTACATAATAGCGATATTAAAAAAATCGTCAGATGGTTCAATTTCCTGAACGAGCGCGACATGTTGACCACCGACGAGGAGGCAGCAACTTCGGACGAGGAGGAATAAGTGGAAGTACAAATTCAAGTGTCAAGTTCAAGTTCAATAATTAATTCACTTTCAGTGAATTACGAAAATGAAAGTGTCGCTTAGTTTCAGTCCAAGCATTGTATCATTCGGATATTGCATCATTGTCAAAAGGCAGTGTCATTTTCACTTGAATGATGCGGCGTTGGTCGGCTTCCAGTATTTTGAAATGATAATTTTCGTGGATAATGGTTTGTTTGACTTTTGGCAATCGTCCGGCGAGTTCGAGTACTAGTCCGGCGAGGGAGTCGGAGTCGCCTTTTACCTCATCGAATGTGGTAGTATCTAATCCTACAACGCGGCACACGTCATTGAGCATGGTTTTTCCTTCAAAAATATAATTATAGTCGTCGAGTTTTTGATAATCCAATTCGATTTCCTGGTCAAATTCATCTTGAATTTCGCCGATAATTTCTTCTAGAATATCTTCCAAAGTTACGATACCTTCCATACCGCCGTACTCATCTACGACGATTGCCATGTGTACGCGCTTTTCCTGAAAATTTTTCAATAAATCATCAATTTTCTTTGTTTCCGGTACAAAATAGGCAGGACGCGGAATATCGGTCCATGAAAAATTGCTTGCTTTGTGGAGGTGTTCGAGCAGGTCTTTGGCGTAGAGAACGCCCGTTACATTGTCCGAATTATCGTCGTATACGGGGATGCGTGAGTAACCCGATTGGCGGACAACTTCAATCAATTCGTGGAAATTAATATGTTGGTCTACCGCCGTCACGTCTACACGCGAGCGCATGATTTGTTTGACGGAAACATTGCCGAATTTGACGATACTTTTCAGGATGCGAATTTCTTGTTTGGCGTGTTGGGTATCGGTCACAGAAAGTTCGATGGCTTGGTCTATATCTTCCATGCTGACCTGTTGGTTGTCGTATTTTTCGATGCGTTTTTCGATAATCGTCGTAGTACTTACCAACAAAAAAGTAATCGGATAGGTGATTTTACTCAAAATTTCTAAGGGACGCGCCATCATTCGTGACAATTTGATATTGTGACTGCCCGCATAGACCTTCGGCGATACTTCGCCAAATAAGACCAATAAAAAGGTAACAAGTACGACTTCGATGAGAAATTTGATATTATCGTTCCAGGCATCGGGCAGCAAGTTTCCCAAAATAAATGCAGATACCAATATGATAGCAATGTTGATGAAGTTATTGGTAACGAGAATGGTAGCCAAGAGGTAAGGCTTGTGTTCGAGATGTCCTAAGATACGCTCTTCCGTTTTGTCAGATTTATTTTTTAGTTCGTCAACATCATTCCCATCCAATGAAAAATAAGCTACTTCAGACCCCGACACCATCGCCGAACTACAGAGTAAGAAAATCAACAAAATAAAAGCTACCACTAGCTCCCATATAGATGAGGGCGAGGTAGAAAACAGCAAAATTGATTCGTATATTGGGTAAAAACTCCCCCCGGGTTCGGCTTCCAATAGATTTTTTTTAGATGATAAAATGAGTTCACTGCTTCATGCTTCGCTTGTTTTATGGCTGTACTGTTATATTTTGATTTTTCGATTGGCGAAAAATAATGACCCCATAAAACAATCGAAGCATGAAAGCACGGAACGACAAATTAGAACGGTAAATCGTCAGCCGGTTCTTCGACTACGACTTCTTCTTGTGCTGTGGCAGCTACCGGAGTGTTTGAAGGTTTTGGTGCGCTTGGGTTCGGGTTGTTGGAGGTGGATATTTCGTCCGAAGGACTTGGGAAAGAGCCTGCACCCGAATAATTTGAATTGCTTTCTCGTCTTTCCAATAATCGAAGACTTTGAGCGACTATTTCGGTGGATGTACGGTTGTTGCCTTCTTTATCTACCCATTTTCGGTGGGTGAGTTTGCCTTCTACGTACACAAAACTCCCTTTTTTGAAGAGTTGTTCGGCGCGTTCTGCCAAATATCTCCAAGCTACAATATCATGCCATTCGGTCTGTTGTTGCCATTGGTCTGATTTGTCTTTGTAGGATTCTGTGGTTGCCAAAGAAAATTTAGCGACCGATGCACCATTTTCGAGGTGGCGCATCTCCGGGTCTCTTCCGAGATTTCCGACTAATATAACTTTATTGAGTGAAGCCATCTTATAATGCCGTATTTTTTGTTATCAAATAAAATATTTCAGTAAATAAAAGTACAAAATTCTCTACAAAGTTCGACATTTTTCTCTTTCTTTTTTTCAAAAATATGTAAAATATTTCAAGTTGTAGGTGTGGACTTAGTGATTTTTTTATAAAAATATTACATATAAATAGTATGTAGTTCTATGTTTAAACAAACGGTCAGTTCATAGTTGCGAGTTTAAAGTTCATCGTTTTTTACAATCAATTGAATTACATTCTAATAGTTATAAAGCTAATATAAGTTGTTGATAATAAGTAATTTATCTAATTTATCGCTTTCCGAATTTCTGCTAATATTCGACAAAAATAAGGTAAAATAATTATATGCGAATTGCAAGGCAAATTGCTTTGTTAAAAGTGGATATTTGAGTGTTCAGATACCTATTTTTCATGGAAATATTCACCTTGTAACTATTCAGCATGTTTAGAATTGCAATTGACACTTTTTTTCACATTAAATTAATCCCGTCATTCGTCGGGACAAGTTGTAAAATGTAAATTTGTATAACGCGAGTGAACGCGAAATATTTTTTATTTTATTGGTTTTTAATTTTTTAAACAACAGAAAAATGCAAATGTATTGTACACGTACTACACACAAATTTAAACATCCCAACTATTCCTTATTTTACCCGAACACCTCCAAATTTCCTAAAGTCCGGTTAATGTAGAATTTATCAATGAAGAATATGAAAATCAATTGTTTTTGCGGGTTTTTAGCCGACTCGCCATTTGTGCTAAATAATGTTTTGTTAAATGCAAGCAGTGCCAGTATGTTTTCAGTATTTTTGCACCAAAGAGGAGAGATATGAGAGGCTATGTTTTTTTTGTATGAATTTTGAAATAATGTTTTATTATACTGTAAACGGGGTGAATTTCGGAAAACATCAGTTTTCCGAGAACTCGTAAAGGCGATTTTAATCGCCAAGTGTGGCGTAATTTATATTTACAATTAACTAAAAATAAGAATTTTACAAATTAAACTTATTACTTAC
>CALCMV010000078.1 GCA_937967535.1 uncultured Saprospiraceae bacterium | reverse complement strand
TTGACTTCAGCATTATAATTGACTCCTTGCCGATACAAAGCATAGGTCAGTCGGTCGAGTTCATCGTAGCCGTATCGGTAGGTTTTGATATTGGCGGGGTTGTTATTGACCTGCCAGCGGACGTGGGAGATATTGCCGTTGGAGTAGATAGAACAGCCCCGCCTTTTGGCGAGGCTGCTTTTGCTAATAGGTGATAGCCACCCAAAAAACTACTATTTTGATACCATAGACCTCCTCAACCTACCCAACTACGACATCTACCTCAAAATGATGATTGAGGGGAGGGTGAGTGGGGCGTTTTCGGGGAGGACGGTGAATATGAAATGATTTTTATCTGCGATTAGACTGAATACTTTCAACTACAATTAGGGAAGCATATCAATGCTTCCCTAAGTTAATATTTCAATTATAAATGGCAATATCATAAATTACATCTTTGATGTTATTTTCTTCATCAAAAATGAATGTATAGATTATAGCTTCTCCTTGATAGAAAATACGGTCTCCAAAATTAGGTAACTCAATATTCTCATCTTCAAATAAATACACTTGACAGCTGACTATGTTTTCATGAAAATCCTGAAAAACTACATTTATATTTGAGTTTTCCGACGTGGAAAATTTTTTTAATTTTTTCCATTTTGGAAATTGAGACTGCTCTTTGATTGCTAATTCAATTTGTGTCAATGAATCAAGGATAGTCTCACATTTTTCAGTATCATATTTTCTCTTTTCACACAAAAAGGCACCATAATTACTTAAACTTACAGGCAGAACGTAATCAGAAACTCTTAAAGGAATAATCTCAATTGAATCACTCTCTATACGAAACTCGCGCTTTATTACTTTTTCTTTACATAAATAGTTTATTACAACATCTACTTTTGAATATTGTGTTTTTGTCATAGTGTCGTACTCTGATTTAGTAACGACTACTTTAATTAACCAAAATGTTAATAGGAAGAATGAAGCAAATAAAGCAAAAAAAACAGTTTTATTCATGATTTAATTATTTTTCTATATATGGATTCAACAGCCTGCTATATGATTTCAAAAGAAAGTCATGTCTAGCGTTGCTTGCGGGTTTGAGGAATACAGGAACATCCCTTTCGTCAGGAAACGTCCACATTGAGAGAGGGAACGCAGAATCAGACGATTTTGGGAAGTAGTATTCAGATCTTAGGGGTAGTCCCATCTCCGCTCTCATTTCATTCACTTTCTCTACTGTTTCACCTTTGACACCGTAATTCCCGTAGCGATTTTTAGCTGGGTCATCAAAAATTTCCGTTCGTCGTTCACTTCTATCGCTTGCGGGAAAATAAGAAGCTCCGTATTGAGTGTGCAGTGATTCATGCAAAAGTATAAACCCACCACTATAAGTAATCTCAGGAACCCCAGTTGTATGATAGACTGTGTTGAAACTGTTGATGCTTTCGGTTACATCTCTAAAGTCTAATTCTACCGTATTTGGGGTTTTACGAGACATTACGCGAGACCCTTCGTTTGACATCTTTAGTTTAATTTCATTGCTCTCATCTTCAATTAAATATCTCAAAAAATCTGTCGCTACATCACTATATTTGCGATTGCGATGTCTGTGAGAGTATTCAATTTTAAAATACCCATCCTTAGAAATCGCAAGGCTAAGTCCTGTTATTTTTCTGATATCATAAATTATACTGAAAAGAGTAGCTCTTCCCTCATCGCTAGTTAAAAGGTTGGATACTTTTATTTTGCGCCCATCCGGGTCAATATTGATTATCGGATTATTCGCTACATAATTGAAGGGGGACATCGAAGCGTAACGCTCTGCGAGTGGGTCAATCGTACTCCACCTACCAGTCTCCACATCAAGCCACCTCGCCCCATAGTCATACCAATCAAGCCCCAATTCATCATTCAGTTCTTTACCATTATATAGGTAGTGATTCGTAGCGGTCACGCTTCTATCATGACGCATACCGAAAGGATAATAATCCGCTTCTTGTATAATCTCCGGCGTACCGTCATCATTGCTATCGGTGAAGATGACTCTTGTATTGCCTAAGTGGTCTTTGAGGTAATACTCATACTGCCACGATGTACCACTCGGTGTAGCTCTACCTTCTTCATGGTAAATAGCATCTATCGCACCATTTGTGTATTCTATACCACCAAGATAATCCTGCGAGATACCACTGACGGTCTTGCGGAGTTTATTACCATTGGCATCATCGGGGAAGATGTGGCACATATCATCGGCTCGGTAATGATAACGGCATTGAGTCTCGCTGCCTTCTCACGGGCAAATATCGAAGAAGGGGAGCGTGTACCGCACTTTGTGTATATTGATGAGTTCCAGAACTTTACCGGAAGCGACTTTGCCGCTATGCTCTCCGAACTGCGTAAGTTCAAAGTAGGGCTCATCATGGCACACCAATTCCTTGACCAACTCCAACCGGACACCCGCAATGCCGTTATCGGAAATATCGGTACGCTCATCACCTTCCGGCTTGGACAGAAAGATGCACCCCACATCGCCAGAGAACTCTATCCTCAATTTGATACCATAGACCTCCTCAACCTGCCCAACTACGACATCTATCTCAAAATGATGATTGAAGGGAGGGTGAGTGGGGCGTTTTCGGGGAGGACGGTTAGAAGTTATTTTTAAACAGAAAAATACTCCCTCTAATAAGTGTATAGAGGGAGTTTATAGTTAAATTTTATACCGATTATTAATAATAAATTCTAAACTGTTATAGAATTTTTTCATTTCGATTTGTTTGTGATGTTCAAACAAAAACTTATCAATGCAAAAATCCGTCACATTTACAACGTCACCCTCCCAATTTAAAACAGGAATCCAGATTTTATTTTTGAAAACAGGAAGATAGTCCCATTTAAGTATTGGATGATTTTCTCTCAATTGTTCTCCAACTATGAAAATAATACTCAACATATTAGTATCCATAAAAAGAAATTTGTCTTCCTGCGAGAGTTTACTCAAGTATGAATCAATAGTACCAATAGTAGGAGTTTCTCCGATTATCTCTGCCAAATTATCAACTAAATGAGGGCATTTATTATGAAATTCTAAGCCTAAAGTATTATAACTCATTCCTGTATATGTTACAGGTAGTGCTTCATACATAAGCTGTATTTCACTTGTTGAATTATTAAAGTATAAAAAGTTATCAAGAAATTTATAAGCAATTTTTTCTTGATTAGAATATACGCTTTTACTGTAGTTCGTAGAAAGATTGTAATCAAATATATAACCTTGTTCAAGTGTATCACTTTTTATAACTCTAATTTTTTCACTGTTACTTATCTCAAAATCTTGTTGTGAATTCTTACTTATCGTAAATAATAAAAATTTAGTACCCAAAACATTAAGTTCATTCATAATTTCACTTTCCTTTGAACGATATTTTGGTTCTTCACAAGAACCAAAAGTTATACAAATCAACAAACAAATAATATATTTACACATCGCATCATTTTTTTCTATATTTATCCCAATTAAACTCAACCGAAGGACGTTTATCAAAAGTCAAAGGACTTCTCAAAAAAGGAGAGATTTGCCAATTAGTTCTTACTAATTGATTGAGGGTTTTACGAGGAAAAACAGCATTTAAATCCAATCCATCTGCAATTCTTATCCGTTCAAGATAGCCTATTTCAACTTCTGTGTATCTTTGTCTCACGACAACTCCACGACTTGTAGCGTAAGAAATAATTGAATTAATTTCAGTCTCAATCAAAAGCGAATTTGCTGGAGTAACATACTCCAAAACAGCCATACCATAATCAGAAAGCTTCGCATTGGGGTAATAAAGTTCCCCAACATACAACCCCTTGGCTTCTGCTAATATATCAATATAGGCATATGCCTGTTGTATATTATTTTCTTTTTGAGATATATCAGCAGAGAATTTCGCATCAATTATTTTACCATTTACACCTCGTACTTTAACTAATCCCATATTGGGAGTTGCAATGAGAGCTATCGAATAAGTAATTGCGTCAGGCCTAACGCTCCTTTTTGTACTTGTTGAATTAGGAGGAACTTTAATATTTTGCTGTTTTAAAGGAAATCCATAAGACCTAATGACGGCATCCTCATATACAAATCCTATATCAAAAATAGGTGCCCTTTTTGCTTCTTTCCAGAAGTTATTGTTTGTAGCAGCTTGTGTAATATCAAAAGTTGTCTGGCATCTCCACTCTCTTTGTGTATCAAAAACTTTTTGATACATTGGAGGCTTTCCTTTTTGTAGCCCCCATAAATCAACGTGACCAACGGGTTCATTTTCTGCATAGTTATAGGGTGTTACCCATGGGAAGTTCTCTATAATCGGGTCTACCGAAGGAAATCTACCCAACTCGGCATCATACCATCGGAAACCATAATCATACCAATCCAAGCCCAAGTCCTCATTGAGTTCTTTGCCGTTGTAGAGGTAGTGATTGGTGGCTGTCACGCTTCTATCATGACGCATACCGAAGGGGTAGTAGTCGGCTTCTTGGATGATTTCAGGCTCGCCATTATTGTCACTGTCGGTGAAGATGACGCGGGTATTCCCCAAGTGGTCTTTCAAATAATACTCGTACTGCCACGATGT
>CALCMV010000077.1 GCA_937967535.1 uncultured Saprospiraceae bacterium | reverse complement strand
CCATAGTTGTAAACCATCTACAATAAATTCGGCGGTTTCTTTAGAATTACCAAAGATAATATCGGATTGTCCGGTATTAAGAACATGTATTCCAAGTGGTACTAATACTGCCGTATGTTTGTGGTCGTGGTCGTCAGCTATCGGTGCGTTTTGAGTACGTGAATAGCCTTTTCGACTCAAGTTGCCCACTTTGACTTTGGCTTTTACATCTACTGAAATACGGAGAATACGCGGATTTTCAGCCGCTAATTTGTGTTTTTGGCGGACGTTTTCAAATATAGCATCTGTCTGTGGGATTTTCTTCTGTGGCTTCGTCTTCAAGACTTTTTTCAGCGTATAGCCTAAACGGTTCAGTACATTATTAATCGTTCTTGAGCAAAAGCTATCCGCTGTATAGTGGTACTCCTTCAGCAATTTTTGGTACACGTAGCTTTCTGTCAGTTTGACGTAACAACGTTGGGTCTTCAATTGGGGGTCAATTTGACTTTCTTCGTCAACTATCTCTTTGATGTCCGATTCGAGACTTTCGTAGATGCACTCTTTTTTTTGGCACCTCTTTGCTCAAAAGCGTCCACACAACGCATACCTGTACGTCGTTCATTAAGCCCCAATTCCACCATCTCACGACTGACTTTTAGATGACGTTCCATCTTACGGGCAGAACTTTCAAAGAACTTTTCACATAATTCGGCGGCGTAGGCTCGACGTTTATAACCCGTCAGCTTACTCAACGCTGAATTAAAACTTGCTATAACTTCGGCTGCTAAATAGATTTCCATAAGCGAGAATTTTCTGAGCAGCCAATATACAACTTTTTTATATTTCAACGGGTAGGTTATTTTTTTCGCCTTCCCTTATCATACGTTTGGTATCAATTACATTAGCATCAATCAATAATGAGTAACTATATGTACCTGCTGCTATACAGGCTGAACGCGAACCGATACAAGTATTTTTAATTGCCATGTGTGAGATAATTTAGTTATTAGCAGACATTCTATAAACTCAATTTATTTTGCATGGTTCTTAAAAATTGCCTGTGTAAGCGTTCACGGTCAGCCTGTGTAGGTTTTTAATTTTGTGGGCAATCTTCAATTTCTCCAGAAAAATTCGCGCCCGGCTGTATTGTGAAGCCCTTATCCAGTTTGATGGTTTGTCCGGCTTTGAATTGTACATTATCTCCTGCCGGAACTACTGCATCCGAATCAAGTGTAATGCTTGCATTGTACAAGCCGTTGGGAGTGACACCGCTTGGCGAGAGGTAATCGGGGCAGGTACTGCCGCAGAGTAGGTTGCCATTGGCATCGTATATCGGGGCTTGTCCGTTAACTTGAAAAGGGATAACATTAGAAAGTCCTGTAACGTCACTAACCGTAACAATATATGTACCTGATGACAGATTAGAGACGGTATTTGTAGTCGCGCCTGTACTCCATGCGTAGGTATAAGGGGCTGTGCCACCTGTGACTTGCGCTGTAGCCGATCCGAGTGCATTACAGCCTTCGTGGATAGCAGAGATATTGACCGATAGATTGCTGAGAATCGTAGGACCGCCCGTAAATGCACCATAAAATGTCGTATTGCCAATAGCCGTCAAGCTCCCATCGGCAGACATCATGCGACCATTACTGATGTAAATTTCAAACGGATCACCTCCCTGAACATCTATTGTGCCTATCACAATCTCTGCTACTGCACCGTCTATGATTTGATTGTTTTGGTCGGTGCGGGTGAGGGCGAGGTCGAGGCGGTTTTGGGCGTTGAGATAGATGTCGATATGCTCATCGGGCATCAGGGATGAATTGCTGACATCCACGCTGACACTATTCACAGGCAAGTCGTCAAAATCAATGCTGCACGCCAAGCCATGTGTACTCACCGGCACACCCGACGGAGATTCGGCGTACAATTCGTAGGTATTGGTAATGGTACTACCGTTGGGTACGCTGCTGATGAGTTCGAGGCGGTACTGTACGGCTCCGGTGCTGTATGCGAGTGGGGCGAAGTTGTGGGTATTGCCGTAGTTTTGGATGAGGGCATTGAGGTCGTTGGTGTTGACCGTGCCGTCACCGTCGCCGTCTTGGTGCTTGGAGTTGATGCCATTGACGGATAAAGACCAGTCAGGACAGTCTTGGGCAGACCACGCGAAGGAGGCATTGGGGCGGGTGGCTCCCGTGAAACCTGATGCCGCTCCCCAGTAGAGCAAGTCTTGAATATCGGCGATGCCGTCATTATTGAAGTCGCCGGGCCAGATTGGTTCGGGAGAGGAACCGTCGCAACTGCCTGAACCGTTTAGGCAGAAGTCTTCCCAAGGGGCATCGAAGTTGTTGCCGATACTTATATAGGCATTAATATCGTTGTCTAAACTAATACATAAATTGGCTAAATTACTATCATAACAACCACTGAGTTGGTTGTAGTGTAATCTCAAATGCCCCAAATTCATATCGCCAAATTCAGGTGGAATACCACCAGTGAGTTGATTACCGGATAAGAATAATGAGCCTAAATTACTTAGATTGCTCAATTCCGTTGGAATAGTTCCACTAAGTTGATTACTTGATAAATACAGTAATTTCAAAGTGGTTAAGCCACCAAGCTCTGTTGGAATAACTCCACTAAGTTCATTACCAGAAAGACGCAAATGAGTTACTTTACTTAAATTTCCAAGTTCAGGTGGAATATTACCACTTAAATTATTAGTAGCAAATGAAAATTCTACTACATTATTTAAATTACCGAGTTCAGGCGGAATACTACCACTTAGTTCATTATCTTGTAAATCCAAAGATTTCAAATTGATTAAATTGCCTAACTCTGGCGGAACACTTCCACTCAAATTATTACGAGCTATTCTTAAAGTTTGGAGACTACCTAAATTACCAAATTCAGCGGGAATACTTCCACTCAAATCATTATAAGACATGTGTAAAAATACCAGATTATTTAGAGTACCTAATTCCGGAGGAATACTTCCCACAAGATTATTTCCAACAGTATAATTTGTAAGACAATCGGGGTTATCATCCGTATCAAGGCAAATTACACAACCGTCTTCATTCAAAGTAACTCCATACCAAGTGTCTATCGGTTGATTAAGGTTCCATGGATTTGTCCAGTTCGTACCATTAGCCGAATTATATAAAGCCACTAATGCAAGAGAATCATTATACCGACACGTATTGCACCCGCCTGTGCCTGTATTACAAAAATCTTCCCACGTAGTTCCGAAGTTATTACCGTTGCTGATGTAAGTATTGCTGTTCCATGGTGAATTTAAGTTATTACACAGATTTGTTAAATTACTATCATAACAACCGCTTAATTGATTGTCTTGTATTCTGAGAATGGATAGATTAGTTAAATTACCTAATTCTTTCGGAATGCTTCCTGTCAAGTTATTTGAATAGAAATTTAGTTCCACTACATTAGTTAGGTTGCCAAATTCCGGTGGAATGTTTCCGGTAAGGTTACAGGAATTGACTGCAAAAGCTGATACGTTATTTAAATTTCCCAATGTTGCAGGAATACTTCCTGTGAGTGGATTATGAGACAAATTAAACCCTGTAACATTGGTTAAATTACCAAGTTCAGAAGGAATAGTTCCGCTTAATTGATTGAAGGACAGTCCCAAATAAGTCAATTCAGTTAAATCGCCTATTTCCGGTGGAATATTACCCACAAGATTATTTCCCGTATCTCCGAAATAACTACAATCAACAGTCCCGTCCAAATCCAAACAAGTTACACAACCTTCTGTATTTGTATTTATGCCATACCAAGTATAAACTGGTTGACTTAAATCCCATGTATTTGTCCAATTTTCCCCATTTGTAGAATTATATAAAGCCACAAGAGCCAGTGAGTCACGCTGCCTGTCGCATGTACCTGAAGGTGGCGGCGGCGGTGGGGTATTATCGCATGTACCTACTCCCACAGCACACCAAGCTGATGTTACTTGTTGTACTTCGTCGGAAGTTGCTCCATACAAATCAGTAGCTGCCTGTATCGCACCTGTACGCGCGTCTGCGTATTGAGAGTTAGGTGTTAGATACACAGTTAGGCTACGATATGCTATTTCAGCGGCTTTCGCCATACCAATAGCACTGATGCTGTATTGCTCTCCATTATCATTTATACCACTGCCACCTTCGGAGAGCAAGTAAAACCAAAAGTTTTGCACGCCGCTATTGAAGTGTACGCCGCCATTGTCGCCGGAGCCGGAGTACCAAAAATCACCTTCATAGGTGTCCGGTTGTTGGGTGAGGGCGGTGGGGTCATTGGGGTTGCTCATATTGCGGAGCGTGGTTTTGCCGGGTCTTACGGTGAAGTCTGCGCCCATGAGCCAGTCGTTGGTGCCGCGCATGTAGTTTTCCGCGACTTCGCCGAAGATGTCCGAAAAAGACTCATTGAGTGCGCCCGATTCGTAGCTGTAAATCAGGTCGGCAGAAAAATCCGTTACGCCGTGCATCATTTCGTGTGCCACCACATCTGGTGCGGTGAGTGCGCTGAAGGTATTGTTGTCACCGTCGCCGTAGGTCATCCACGAGCCATTCCAGAAGGCATTATTATAGTCGATGCCAAAGTGAACCCAACTGTACAAAGCCATACCATTGTCGTCGAGGCTGTTTCTGCCGTGTGTGTTTAGGAAATACTCGTAGGTTTTTTCGGTTGCCCAGTGGACTTCATTGGCGGTCGGGTCGCTTTCAAAAAAAACGTCGGGGTCGGTAAAAGGAATCTGCGGGTTGCCGTTGGTATTATTGGCATTGAAGACTTGCATACCGCCGCCGATGTTGTTTTTGAGGGTATAAGTGCCGCCTGCCTGACAAGCGGTATGACTTCGGTTGCCGGAGTAATTGGTCGTACCGGAAGCGGGGGTGTCGGTGCAGTCGTGGATTTTTTCGAGGGTTTTCAAGACCGTGCCGTTCATTGCATCCACATAGACGACTTGGCGCGTGAGGGGTTCGACGGCATAGATGTCGAATTTGTAGGCAAGGCGGTGATTGGCGGCTTTTTGCTGGAAATCGGGGTCAAGTATCACCAATTCGCCCGATGGGTAAAAGGTCGCATCTGTGCGGTTTTTGACTTGCTTGAGGCTTTGCTCGTGCGTGGGGTCGTTCCATGCGTATAGCGTGGCATTGATGTGCGTGAGTGCGGCTTGCAATGCGCTTACTTCACTTAGCGCAGGGCTGGTCGAGAGGTCGAGGTCGTGGACGAGTTTGCCGTTGGCATGTTGTACGCGATTGTTTTTTTCGTGCATGAGGTAAATCGCGCCTTCTACCGGAATACCTTTATAGGTCTGTTGGTAGCGGTAGTGGCGGTAGCCGAGTGCATCGTCTTGAGTAGAGAAAAGTGTTAGTTCGTCGTCGGTGTCGAGGTACAGGGCGGCTTTGTTGGTCGCCAAGTCAGAGGCAGGGGCTTGGTCGGCGGCTTTTAGGGTGAGCCAGTTGGTGCTTTTTGCTTTGTCTTTTGTGAGTGGGTCACTTTGGGCGTGTAGCTGTCCGAATAGTAGGACGCATACTAAGGTTTGGATTACAAATTTCATGGTTGACGGTTTGGTGGAAAAATGTTTTACTTGCAATACCCGTACTGACGACTTTAGCCGTCAAGTGACTTGGGGTACTCCGCGACGGCTAAAGTCGTCGGTACGGGTGCATTACAATCCAAATGTAAAGGGCATTTTTGATATATTTGTACACATATTTCATAGTAAGCCCTGAAACATTTTTTATTTTATTTTTATAAAAAATTAATAATCATTTATTTATGACAATTAAAAATGAAATTAAATATTCAAAATTACATGATTTCTTGTGTATAGAATTATTAAAAAAATTTACAGAAAAGGAATTGGAAGGCTTGAAGTATTTTGTCGAATGTCGGTATTTTAATTCGGATAAATATGTCATTAAATTATTGGATGTTTTAAAATTACACATTATTAATCAAAATAATTTCACTCATAAATTGTATTGTAATGTGTTTGAGAAAGTATTTTCAGAAAAAGTGGAAGGAAATAATTTAAATCCGGCACAGAAGAAGCGGTTTAATAATAAATTGAATTTGCTACTGCGTTTGGTAGAGGATTTTTTAACGATAGAAGCACTGCACGATAATCCGGCTTATCGCAGTGATTTGTTGTATCAGAAAATATTGGAAAAGAGGCAATTTAAGTTATTCAACAGGCATGTAAAGCGAGAGAAAAAGCACTTGGTGAGTCAATTGCAAAAGGATATTGAGCATTACCGACATCAACATAGTATTGAGAAAAATGTGCTGGATTATTTGTATTTGACGGGACAACTGAACAAATTCGATAATTTACCTGAATTAACTTATAGTATTGATGTAGAATTTATTATCAATAAGCTTAGTACACATATTACGCAATTGTACCTTGAAGAAGTAAATGCCAAAAACTACGATACATCTTCTATAAATGCGATAGACACACTCATCAAACTCCCACAGTATGCGGCGCATCCACTGATTCATATTTATGTAAGGGCAATAAGGATGATAAAAACGCAAAGCGAAACTGATTATCATGAATTATTGGAATTGTTGTACAGTCACGCTGCGTCTATTTCAAAAAAAGACCTGAACGGGTTTTATGTGGCAGCCACTAATTTTTGTGCACAAAAAATACAATCCGGTGTGTTTGATTATCGGGAGTTGTCTGATTTGTATAAGGTGATGGATGAGAAAAATATATTAATTGAGGAAGGTTTTATTCCTGTGAATAAATTAAAAAATGTTGTGGTGATGGGATGTCGGGTTAGTGATTTTAGTTGGGCAATAGAAATGACAGAAAAATATCAGCCATTCGTAGAAAAATCAGTGCGGGAAAGCGTATATCATTTCAATTTAGGAATGATTGCTTTCTATCAAAAAGACTACAAAAAAGCCCTCTACCGCTTTGTCCGCGTAGAAAGCGTGAATTTTAATTACGATGTCAACTGTCGTGTAATGATAATGAAAGCCCACTACGAAACCGACCAAGAATATGACGAGCGTACCTTACAGATTTTCCGTTCGACAGAAAAATATTTTAATGAAAATCAACAACTTACACCAAGAAATAAAAAAGCCTATAAAAATTTTATCCGTACACTTATCAATGTCTATCGTGTACGACACCGGGCTACTAAGATGACATTGGAGGGTATCAAGAAGAAACTCGAAAAGCAGGAGGTGAATAGTGATAAGCAATGGTTGATGGAGAAGGTTGAAGAGCTCGAGAAATGAAAATGAAAATTCCAATGAAAATGAAAAAAGCCGTTCCGAAATCAATCGGAACGGCTTTTCAATTTTATCACTCAATGTGATGTATCATTTGCTTACTGTACTTTTACGAAAGGAACAGGTTGGGTAAACCATCCACTTTCACCTTCGATAGTAATATAGTAAGTAGCTTGTGGTAAAGCATCAACGTTGAGGTCAACGATATTTGCACCGAGGAAGATTTCGGTAGCTTTCGTCATAACTGTTCTACCAAGATTGTCGCTAACAACAATTCTGGCAGTTTCGTGGTCAACGTTACTGTTTACGTTAAGATTCAATGTATTTCTCACCGGATTCGGGAAGACATCTGAAACAGACACGTCCGAAGCACAGTCAGCATTTACCAATACAATGTCAGAGAATTCAGATGAACCGTCAAAGTCAACTATATGCAAACGATAGTAGTTGTTGGCAGTCAACTGCTCGTCAGTGTAGGTGTAAGTGCGCTCTACTTGCGACTCACCTGCTGCATCTACTCTACCCAATATGCTGAAATCAACACCATTGGCACTCTGCTGTACGCTAAAGTGGCTAACATTGGTTTCGGTAGCTGTTACCCATGTAAGTTCTACACGACAGTCGTCTTCGAAACCTTTGAAAGATTCTAATTCAACAGGGAGGAAGATAAATGGGACATACCCAAAGTCATAGGATGCTATTGGGTCTGCTTCTTTATCGGGGCATCCATTTATCGTCATCAGGTCAGTAAAACCTTGAACTGCAGTAGCCACTACACCAGTATGGTCATCCGAATCCAATAACTCATCAATACCGAATTCGTCATTAGGTGAATTTGAATCAGGAGTATCCCCCGAAGCTGGCAGTGTTGGAACAAAAGGAACCAGATCTGTCGCTTCCGGTGCTTTGATAGTATAAACGGGCTGTCCGGCTCCACCACTCGCGGGATAATCCTCATCAAAAAGTAAGTTATCAAAGCTATAATTACCCAGAGAGTCAGTAACACTTACAAGTGTGACCATTTGACCGTCAGGATACATAATCATCAATGTAACAGGAACGCCCGGGATACCTAACTCACCCGGATCTTGGATACCGTTGAAGGTAGCAGGGTCGCCGTCAGCATTTAACCAATCTTCCCATACACGATTACCAATAGAAGCAGGCTCTACGTAGTATCCGAAATCAGCAGTTACGTTGTCAGGCGGGCTTCCACCTCCAAGTGTAACACCATAAGTATCGGTTTGGCTATTGTCATTAGTATTAGGAGTGCCTAAGCTATGCCAGAATCCTTCCAATACATTTGCTTCATCAGTAAGATCAACGATGTAATCAACTCCCGCACCGTTGTTTGTTGGTAAGTTCGGGAACAAGTAGTTACCGTTAGCGTCGGTCACTGTACTGGCTACAAGTGGCTCACCCGGGTCAACAACACGGTTGCCATTAGTATCTTCGTACAAATCAATAGTAACACCTTCGATGCCCGGCTCGTCATCGTCAGTACCGGCTACACCGTCAGGTCCGGCTGGTCCGTCATTTACACCATCTGCATTATTGTCCAACCATACTAAGTTACCAATACTACCTTCAGAGCCCGGAGTTGGCTCATAACCGAAGTCTTGAGTCAAATCAATGCCATTAGGCGTAGCACTCAAATCAGTCATAGAGGTATTGTCTAAACCACCGTCAGGATCGACAGTAGGAACAATTCCTCCGGGTAAAGTACTTGGGTCAACCGTTACGCTAAAGGTAGCGGTTGGGTCTAATCCCGGGAAGTAGTAGTTACCGTTTTCGTCAGTTGTTGTTGTTGCAATGACAGTACCGGCAGCATCGTGTAAGTCAACGACAACACCTTCGATACCTTCGCCCGGATCGGGCAAGCCATCGCCATTATAGTCTAAGAATACAGTATCTCCGATAAGTCCTTCACCCGGATCTTGTCCCGGAGGCGTATAACCGAAGTCTTGTCCTAAGTCGTCAGCAGGTAATCCCGGTACAGAAGACATGTCATCATTTCCGCCGTCAGGGTCGCCACTGTTTACCAAGTCACCCAATACATTGTCTGTATCAGTAACAACTACGGTGTATGGTTCGTCAGGTAAACCGGGGAATAAGTATTCACCATTTTCATCAGTTGTTGTTGTTGCGATAGGGTCGCCGTTTTGGTCCAAGAGTGTTACTGTAACACCTTCGATACCCGGCTCACCGGGATCTTGTGTACCGTCAGCATCCGGGTCGAAGTAGATAGTATCACCTATATCGTTGCCGGCAGGATCATCATAACCGAAATCTACTAGTAAGAATACATCACCGGGAGCGAGTATTACGGATTCACTTGCGTTGTCAGGCATAGTAGCCGGAGCAGCGTAGTCATCAGGATCACCTGTTTGAACCACACCGGCAGGTAGAGTAGCGGGGTCTACTACGATAGAGTAAGCACCTGCAGGTAAGTTGTAGAAAATGTAAGAACCATCCGGCTCGGTCGTTGTGACACCACCCGGTGTACCATTTTGGTCAAGAGCTACTGTAACAGGGTCATCTTTGATACCATCACCATCTGCATCTTCAAATATCGAAACGGTAACACCACCGATACCTGCTTCGCCCGGATCTTGTACACCGTCCATGTCAGCATCTAACCATACGCGGTCACCGATAGCTGCTGTGCCTGCGTTGCCATTCGGGTCTTCCCAAATGTAACCGAAGTCACCGGTCAGATTTTCTTCACCCGGACCGATAGTGATAGAGTAGTTGTTAGTTTGATTACCGAAATCCGCACCCGGAAGTACAGGATTCATAGATTGGTTCATGCCTGAAGGCAATGTAGTTTCATCTACCAAAATGTCATATTTGCCGGGAGCTAAATCTTCAAAGAGATAGCCACCATCTGCATCTGTAACTGTTGTCAACATAGTACCGCTTACAGGGTCGGTAGCAGTAACGGTAACGCCTGCTATACCCGGTTCACCTGCATCTTGGATGCCATCAGCATTTTCATCAATCCATACTAAGTTACCAATAGTACCCAATCGTCCGATAAAACCGAAGTCGAAGGTCAAGTGAGTAGGCTCACTATTGGGGTCAGCTTGTGGCATAGTATCGGTGAAACCTTGCATAGCGATACCTTGTGTACCTGCAGGATCTTCCGAATCCTCTGCATCGTTTCCATCAGCATTGACATTAATGATGGTTGCTGTTTTATCAACAGGTGCTTCAGCCGAAAGCTCGAAGAATGGCTCGTCGCCACCACCTACACCCGGAGTAGCAAATGTACCTACACCGTCATAATTCTCATCGAACAATAAATTTTCAAAAACGTAGTGTCCGGTAGCATCCGTAGTGGTTGTTAATGTAGCCATAGAACCATCAGGATAAGTAACATCTAAAGTAACAACAACACCTGCGAGTGGCATATCACCTGCATCTTGGATACCATCGCCGTTATTATCCATAAAGACGAAGTTACCTAATACTGCAGGCTCTACATAGTAACCGAAGTCAGCAGTCAGGTTATTGATTGGGCTTCCGCCACCAAGAGTGATAGCGTAAGGGTCAGTTTGGCTATTATCATTAGTATTAGGCGCACCTAAGCTGTGCCAGAATCCTTCCAATACATTTGCTTCATCAGTAAGATCAACGATGTAATCAACTCCCGCACCGTTGTCGGTTGGTAAGTTCGGGAATAAGTATACACCATTAGCATCTGTCACTGTGCTGGCAACGAGTGGTTCACCTGCATCTACAAGACCATTACCATTAGTATCTTCGTACAAATCAATAGTAACGCCTTCGATGCCCGGCTCGTCGTCGTCATTACCGGCTACACCGTCAGGTCCGGTTGGTCCGTCATTTACACCATCTACATTATTGTCCAACCATACTAAGTTGCCAATACTACCTTCAGAACCCGGAGTTGGTTCATAACCGTAGTCTAAAGTCAAATCAATACCGTCAGGTGTAGTACTCAAATCAGTCATAGAGGTATTGTCAAGTGTACCATCAGGGTCTACTGTTGGTACAATACCGGCAGGCAGTGTAGTTGGGTCAACAGTTGTACTGAAGACAGCCATCGGGTCTAATCCCGGGAAGTAATAGTTACCGTTTTCATCAGTAATTGTGGTAGCAATTACTGCACCTGTACCATCGTGTAAGTCAACAACAACACCTTCGATTCCTTCACCCGGATCCGGTACACCATTGCTATTATAATCTAAGAATACAGTATCACCAACAAGACCCTCGCCCGGATCTTGACCTGCAGGTGTATAACCGAAATCTTGCATTAAGTTGTCAGCAGGTAATCCCGGTACAGAAGACATGTCGTCATTTCCGCCGTCAGGGTCGCCGCTGTTCTCCAAGTCACCCAATACATTATCTGTATCTGTCACCATTACAGTATATGGCTCATCTGGCAGACCGGGGAATAAGTATTCACCATTTTCATCAGTAGTAGTAGTAGCAATGACATCGCCATTTTGGTCTGTAAGTTTTACAGTAACACCCGGAATACCCGGCTCACCCGGATCTTGTGTACCATTGGCATTCGGGTCGAAGTAAACGGTATCACCTATATCATTTGCATTAGGATCATTATAACCAAAATCCATCAAGAGGAAAACATCACCCGGCGCGAGCAATACAGATTCGCCTTGATTGTCCGGCATGGTAGCCATCATTGCATAATCGTCAGGGTCGCCCGTTTGAGTCAAACCCATAAGTGGCGCAGAACCTGGGTCTACTACAATAGAGTAAGCACCGGCAGGCAAGTTGTAGAAAATGTAAGAACCATCCGGTTCAGTCAAGGTAGTACCTGTACCTGTGTTGCCGTTTTGGTCAATAGCACCTGTGAATGGTGTATCTTTGATACCATCACCGTCAGAATCAATAAGTACAGAAACAGTAACACCGCCGATACCTGCTTCGCCCGGATCTTGTACACCGTCGCTATTGGCATCGTACCATACGCGGTCACCGATAGCCGCTGTGCCTGCGTTGCCATCCGGGTCTTCCCAAATGTAACCGAAGTCACCGGTCAGATTTTCCTCACCATCGCCGATAGTGATAGAATAACCTGCTCCTGCTTGAGTTTGGTTTCCAAAATCAGCACCTGGCAGAGTAGGATTGGCTGTTTGGGTCAAACCTGAAGGTAAAGTTGCAGTATTTACAAGGACATCATATTTACCGGCTACGAGGTCATCAAATAAGTAACCACCATCCGAATCGGTTACAGTAGTCAATACTGTACCATCTGCGGGGTTGGTAGCTGTAACGGTGACACCTGCAATACCCGGCTCACCGGCATCTTGGATACCATCAGCATTTTCATCAATCCATACCAAGTTACCGATAGCACCACAAGGACCTTCTTCAATGCAAACGGTGGTGACTTCGCTGGCTCCAGTCGAATCAAAAACAGTTACTGTATAACATCCCGGAGGAAGTGTGTCGCTTGGTCCATAATCACAAGTTGGTGGGAAGTTGATAGAGTAAGAACCACCTTCTGAACCTACTACACCCGGTCCTGCAACATCATCGTAAAAGATAATTTCGATTTCATCAATACAAGAGCTGAAAGTGAAATCAATACCACCATCAGTAGTATTATTAAGACCTATATCATTGATAGATTCAAATTGATTACCACCTACAAAATTAACATTTGTGCCTGTGAGTGTGAAATCAGCAGCAGTTAATGGAATTGTAACACCATTCAATTTAGGATTGATAATAGCAACATCGTTATTATCAATATCATTGAAGAACATATTCAAATCGCAAACAGGCTGGTTGAATACAATCGTACGAATCATGTTTGCACCACCGATGCCACCTGTAATTTGGTCGTGGTCAACACCGGTACGGAGCGCGAAGGTTCCGTTCAATTGGCTATCATTGATAATTTCCTCATCAATAGAAGCACCACCATTGAATACTACATTATTAACGGTCATTATAGCACCTTGAATAACATAAGGTGTACCGTTGATAGCATTTTCAACAATACTATTGTCTACGCTACCCGGCACAGGATTGGCACCTGTACCTGCGAGTGGCGCAAAATTCGCCCAGTCTCTATCTGTACATGGATCCGGAAGCGGAAGCGAGTTGCCCGCAGCATCTTCCCATCCAAAAGTATAAGGACCTGTGCCGAAGGTAGGTGTAATGGTAATAGTACCTTCTTCTTCACCACAAGGAATAATCACCTGTGTAGGAGGATTACAACCTACAGCGGCGTCCACAATGTAAGTTTCGGTAGCCGTATCACCATTGGCATCTGTTACGACAACGGTGTAAACACCCGCTTCAATACAAGCCAAATCTTCACGACACTGACCCGGGAAACTGACGGTGTAAGAACCACCTTCTGAACCTAAAACGCCCGGTCCTGCCACATCATCGTAGAAGATGATTTCAACTTCATCAATTGGTCCGGCAAATACGAAATCAATACCACCTGTTGTTTCTGGCCCGAGTGCCTGATCAACCAAAGAGGTAAACATGTTTGGGTCGGTATTACCACGTGCATCAACTTGTGTCAAACCCACTTGAGATGGGTCTACGATTGTAAATTCACCGGGCATAAGTGTTTGCGTTACTCCATTCAATTTAGGATTGACAATGACGACATCGTTATTGTCAAGGTCATTGAAAAACATACGCAGATTGGATACCGGTGGATCGAAAGTAAATGTACGAGTCATATTCGCAGCATTTGGCCCACCTATAATCTGTGGGTGATCAACACCTGTACGCAGTCCAATAATGCTTGTTTCCTGGCTATTGTTGATAATTTCCTCATCAATAGTAGCACCACCGCTGAATACAGCACTCTCAACAGTCAAGGCAGAACCTTGAATGATGTAATTACGAGTAACAATAGCGTCTTCAACAACAGTATTGTCAACTCCTCCCGGAACAGGGTTGAAACCTGTACCGTCAAGCTCGTCGAAGGCAGGTTCCTCACATGTTGGTAAATCAACACCATTGAATGACCACTGAATATCAAATGGCTCTACACCACCCATAATAGTCAGGTCAATAGCACCGTCAGAGTCCATCGGACATGGTACAGGATCGCAAGATACATCCTCAACCGTAGCTGATAATGTAATTTGTGCATAAGTATCGGTTGTAAAACTGATACCAATACACAGCATCAAGAGAGCTCCAAAGAGCTTTTGATGCCACGAAGAGGGTGATTGTACACCTCTAAAACGTGTAAAGGTTAGATTTCTCATGATTGAATTTAGTTGTTTAAAAATCTCGATTATTAGGTAGATAACGATAAAATATATTAATAAATATTTATTATATGTTTGATTTGGGTAAGTTGCAATGTGAATATATTGTCGGAATAGTACAATTCAGGAGTGCATAAGATATGAGAGTAAAATATTTTTCAAATGTGACAAATAAATTTAAGCTAAAAGTGATTTCTCATAGTTTTATAGTCTGAATTTATGACAATTTCGTTGCAAGTTGCTTTCGATTTTGTAAAAAAATATTTTTTATATTGGTAAAAGAATCTTTTTTTTACCAGAATATAAAGGCTTGTACAAAGTAAATTCAGCATCACAAATAGTGAGATAAGCAATTACTTTTAATTGAAAAATTTGTAATGGCTATTTTTGAGCGTATATGCACAATGCAGAGAATAGTGTTAAAATATTATTTTAGCGAATATAGCAAGGATTACTTAATATTCTGATGCAAAAGGAGTAAAATTCACCGCAAGTATCAATTTTAGTGTAAATGTGTAAACTTTACTATGTTTAGATGCAAGATAATCTTTACGTCACTCTTAAATGTGCTTCACTTATTTTATTACACATTAACAAATTAATGTATTTGAAATGTGTATGCCGAATAAATGACTGCTATTTATTATGTACTAATTTTTAATACGACATAACCGGAAGGTGTGAATTTATAAAAAGAATGGAAGATTCTTACATGAATTAACTCCAAGCATAGTTATTTGAACTTATGGATTGGTACAAATAAAGGTATAGTAATAATAAATATGGGGAATTTTACTGTATAAGTTATTGAAAATGAAATACTTGGATGGTTTGCTTGTGCCGAAGTATTTTCCCTTAATAAAAAGAACTGATGTGGTGTAATCGGCTTTTGTTCCCCTTAATTATCATTTACTTTAGAATAATGTTTTAATAGGGAAAAAATTAGTATTAAGTAATTGATAATCAAATCTATAAGGGTTTTAAAAAATCTTATAGGTTTGGGGTAGAGTTCCAAATTTTAACATGATTTAGAATAATTCTTTAATCTTATATCAATAAAAATTATTTATAAGTATCTGTAAACAATGTTTTTATAAATACTAAAAATAAAAAGAGATAATCTCCGATTACGCCCAAACTGATGTGGTATCAGATAATATATCAGAGTGTTTGCGATGACTGTCAATACCAAATTATAGAATACATGCTTTATTGGTTAAAGGTAAATAAAAATCATAGATTTCGTTTATATTAGACGTAAAATATAGAAAAGTAACGCTATGCCAAGCAATCAACAAAAATATATTTTACTAAATATTGTTAAATAATGTCTGCAAAAAATCTGTTTATATTAATTATTAAATTTATATAAAAAGCATTATTATGAGGAATATATCGGCAAGGTGTCTGCTCCGTTTTTTTTAGAGTTCAATATAAATTTTATTAAAAACGAATGGAGGAGGAGTACTTATTTGATTTAAGATTTATTGAATATCAAATTTGGGATTATTGGCTTAATTGAAGAGTAATAAATTAATTTTTGGCAGCTTATCCGAAAAAGTATTTTTCCGATTATCCATTCACATACACTAAAAAGAAGATTAATTTTTTATATGATGCTAAAAAATAATATTGCACAAGATACCTTTGTTGATAAATGTGACATGGTAAATATTTTTAATTCTTTGACGATTTGGGCAAATTTGCTCTCGCACAGCCTTTGATTCCCCAAAGAAATTGCTCCCCTACGCAGCATTTTGTGGGCTTGGCTGCCTAGCTATCGGAGTGCAAAATACGGATTAGCACTCAAATATCTTCCTCTGATTGCTTGAAAAATGAAAATACAGAATCACCATATCGGCGCGAAAAATCGAAGTTGGGGGCTAGCTCAAAATTGTTCTTTACACCATGCTCCACAACCCAAAAACCCTTGTCTGACAGTAGTTTATGTTCAAAAATGAGATTGGGAAGTTCCTCAATTTTAGGAAGTGCATAAGGCGGGTCTGCAAAAATGAAGTCATAAGTCATTTCGGTATTTTTAATAAATTTAAACACATCACTTTTTATCGGCACCAACTCATTTTCGACACCCAATTCTTTAGCGGTCTCTTTGATAAATTTGATGCAGCCATAAAATTTATCCACACAAGTCACCTCCGCACAGCCGCGCGATACGCACTCATAAGCGATATTGCCCGTACCACAAAATAAGTCCAAGACCTTCATTTCCTCAAAATCCACCTGATTGGATAAGATGTTGAACAAAGCCTCTTTAGCATAGTCTGTCGTTGGGCGTGTCCGCCAATTTTTTATCGGTGGATGAAATCGCCTGCCCCTAAATTTGCCGCCTATGATTCGCATAGCTGAGGTGTTGACCTTGCTGAGATGTGTTGTGTATAATCAGCAGGTCAATACGAAAAATCTATGATAAGCCGGAGCTTTATCGTGTTTGAAAATATACTTTGCTGTGTTGAGCAATTCGATGTGTTTGATATATTTTTTGAGCATGAAATAGCTGGATGATTCGGGCGTGATTTCGCCGGAAAGTACTAAGCGATTCTTTTTCCAATCCAATTCTAATTGATTGAATACCAAGCCGATAAAATACATGACATCCTTATCCGAGTGTTGGGTAAATGTATTGGCAAACAACAATTTATTGGCATCAAAAACCACTATTTGAATGTATGTGCCGATGAGGTTGGCATAGATTGTTTTTCCTTTATTCAATTGCCTGTAAGCCCCGATTAGATTGGATAGCGCGTGTCGGTATTCTGCCATCGGAAATTGGCTGCGTACAGTCTCAAATATGATTCGATTAAAGGCATAGACCTGATGCGTTTCTGCATGCTGCAGTTTATCTTCCAGCACCATATCTTCCTCATCCAGCATGGCATTATGTTCCAGATAAAAACGAGTACGTGCCGCATCATACAAATCTGCGGGGATAAGTGTTGTGATTGGACTCAACAGCGCGATATGCACCTGTCGGTAAGGGAGTCGCAATAGCCTGTCGTTCTGAAATATATGTTGAAATGCTACCTGCAATTGCAAATAGTTATGCGCCGCAAAGAGGTGAGTACGTAGTGCAAGTACTTGTTTTTCAGTTTTTACCAAATAAAAAAACCTGTCCATACCAACGAGTACGGACAGGTCATATTGGTTAGAAAAATGCTCGGCAAAATCCTTTGTCTTTATGTCGTATGTCTTTACCAACTTCCCCCCAATGATGGTCTGGTCAAATCTCCGATGGAGATATAATATTTATCTTCGGTTGGGTCATCGGGGTTGTAATTTTTGTCATAACTCTTATAGCGCGAGTCGGCATAAGTACCCATAAAATCTTTGTAGGCTGCTCTGACTTTCACTACCGGTACGGTGATGCTTTGATAGACAATTTCTTTGGCTTCTATGTCAAAATCTTTGCCTTCGCTATGCGGAATATCCTCTATCCCGTTCAGTTCGATACCTAGCTTTCCGATAGAATCCAGTGCATTGACATAAGATGTTTCGAACAGTACTTTTTGCCCTGTGGGGTCATCCGGATCGCCAAATACTCTGACGACCTTGAAGGAGTCCGTTGTCAATACTTCTTTCAAAGTATCAAAATTGTGAGCATATTTTCCCGTAATATCCTGAAAGCATTGTTGTGCCAGACGGATAGTTTCGAGTTTTTGCTGTACAGCATCCTCACGCAGGTCCTTTTCTGCATTAAAATTAATTGGCTCATAAATGCTTCGCACCAAAAAATAGCCGAGTATCGCAATTAGCGCGACCAAAATTAAATTGATAACAAGTCTCATAGAATATCAAAATTTATCTTTTCAAGAAATGATTGTCTGATTGTATAATTGCATGATTGTGAAATGTTTAGGCTTCTCTCATTTTGCTAAAAAGCAATGATACAATCATAGGATGATACAATCATTCAATTATCTCCATCGCAATATTACTATTTTTTGTTGAAATAATGGAAAGAGAATCACCTATTTTCCAATTAAAAGATGAAAAAGAATAAGGATTTGGCGGGTGCTTGCGAATTTAGGGCTTAGGAATTGCGGGTTGCAGGCTGCGGATTGTTGCGCTTGTAAGTGCCTGAAAAGCTACGCCATTTCATACGAATGACACCATAAATTGCCTCTTTTACGATACCTTTCGACATTTTGGAAATGCCCTCTACGCGGTCTGTAAATGTGATGGGTACTTCTTTAATTTTGTAACCGAGTGAGCGTGTGGCAAATTTCATTTCTATCTGAAAAGCATAACCAATAAAACGGATTTTATCAAAATCCAGCATTTGCAATGCCTCTCGTCGGTAGCAGACAAAGCCTGCCGTCGGGTCTTTCACAGGCATCCATGTAATCATTCGTACATAAAGGGATGCACCGTAAGAAATAAAAATACGGTCGAAGGGCCAATTCTCTACCTTACCGCCACGCACATAACGCGAGCCTACGGACATGCCTACGCCCGGCAATTGAGCCGCTTTGTAGAGGCGCACGAGGTCTTTCGGATTGTGCGAAAAATCGGCATCCATCTCAAAAATATACCCATAATCGCGCTTCAATGCCCACTTAAAACCATGTATATATGCCGTTCCCAAACCGAGTTTGCCGGTGCGTTGTTCCAAGAAAAGGCGATTGGGAAATTCCTTGCCTAGCATCTGTACGATAGCCGCTGTACCATCGGGCGAACCATCGTCAACTATCAGCAGGTCGAAGGCTTTATCCAAAGAAAAGACCGCGCGGATGATATTTTCCACGTTTTCTTTTTCGTTATAGGTTGGTATGATTACAAGACTGTCAGACAATTTTTTGATTGTTTTGGATGAAATTCTAATGAATGAATTAAGCGGTTTTTGATTTTGTATAATAAAACAACGCTGAATAATGCTGTAAGTTACAAACTTAATGGTTTTTATTGAAAAAAACTATCCTTCCCAAATTTCAGCTTCCCAAGCCGCCACATTACGCTCCTTTTTGGAAAATCTGACGCCGACCAGATAAATCGTTTTTTCGACATTGACATATGATTGTATATATTCTCGATTTTTAATCTGTTCGATGGCATTTTCGGCGGGTTCGTCCAGTTTAAATTCTATCGGATATAGAAATTTTTCGGTCTGTACGGTCAAATCCAACCGCCCTTTATGCTTGGTCACTTCCGATTGTACATCCAAACTCAAAAAAGTCATAATGAGGTAAATTATTGTATGAAAATAGCCCTCCCACATCTTGAATGATTCCTCGTCCGGTTTGTTTTTCGGCGATTCGTTTCACCAAAAAATTAAACTGTAAGCGAATATCTGAATCAGGAATTTCTACACCATATTGCTGTGCATAATCCTGCAGGATGTAACTGATGCCTCTTTCAAGACTTGCAGTTTCTTTGCTGACTATCGCAAAATTGAACTCTAAAACAGGATGCTTTTTCCAATCATAGTCCGTCTGTTCGGCAATATACAAGCCCTCAAACAAGTCTTTTTCTCCCTCAAAAATATACCGCAAAGTACTCAACATCAAAGACTTACCAAATCGACGTGGGCGCGAGAGGAAATATAATTTTCCCTTATCCACCAAATCATAAATCTGCCGCGTCTTATCTACGTACAGATAGCCGTATTCGATGATTTCCTTGAAATTTTGCAGCCCTATCGGTAGTTTTTTCATACCTGATATTGTATCACAAAAATAATAAAATGACTTATATATTCAAAAATCATCCAAACAATCCACCAATCAAGCCCTTCGTATCCACGCCCCCAAATTTCCCTGAACTCATCATCAGCAAATTGCGATTTTTCCAATTAAGATGCTCCAAAAAAGCAGTTAAATTTTCTTTTTGGGTAAAAACTTTCATTCTTGGATGCCCGAAAGCGGTGATGATGTCTTGTGCAGAAAGTTCCGGCAATCGCTTCATTTTTAGGGTATGTTCACTATAAAAAACGCAGGCGATGTCTGCTGCGTCCATCGTATTGCGATATTCTTTCAGAAAATTTTTATTCAAACTACTAAAAGTATGCAATTCCAAACAAGCCGTCAGAGGGCGATTCGGATATTGCTCTTTCAATGCGCGAATCGTGGCTTCTACCTTTGAGGGTGCATGAGCAAAATCCAAATAAGCGACATTCGTATCGGATTGATGCAAGGGCTGAAGCCGCCGTGCCGCACCGCCAAAATCGCTGATTGCCTCATAAAATTCCTCCTCCTCAATACCCAATTCACCGCATACCAAACGTGCTGCTTCGAGGTTTTGCAGATTGTGCTTACCAAAAATTTGCAAAGATGTTTTTTTATTTTCTTTTATGATAAATGTCTGATTATCAATGACTTCATATGTGGGCGTATCGTAGGCGTATGCACGAATTTGCGGATTTATGCGTGCGATTTTCGAGAGGTGTTTATCATTTTTATACCAAAATAATACACCGTCTTTTTCGATGTCTTTTATGTAAATTTCAAATTGTTCTACATAATTTTCAAAGCTCGGAAATACATTAATATGATCCCATGCAATTCCGGTAATGATGCTTATATGTGGTTTGTAAAAATGAATTTTGGGTCGTCGGTCAAGTGGCGAGGCGAGGTACTCATCGCCCTCCAATACCATCACAGGTGCATCCGACAGCCGCACCATCGTCTCAAAACCTTCCAATTGTGCGCCAACGAGATAATCTGTATCGCGCCCCAATTTGCGAAGCACATGCAAAATCATGGCTGTTGTGGTCGTTTTGCCATGACTGCCTGCTACTACCACGCGCTTTTTATTTTTTGATTGCTCATAAATGTATTCGGGATAAGAATAAATTTGGATGCCAAGTTTGCGTGCGCGATGTAGTTCAGGATTATCTTCGCGGGCGTGCATACCTATAATGATGGCATCTATATCAGCCGTAATTCGTGCCGGATGCCAACCTTCCGAATCGGGTAGTAAGCCGTATTTTGCCAATCTATCTCGCGCCGGATTGTATATTTCATCATCCGAACCCGTCACCCGAAAACCCTTGTGATGTAATGCCAATGCAATATTGTGCATAGCACTCCCGCCAATTGCGATGAGATGTATACGTTTTTTGAGACTTGAATTGTCACCTGTTGCCATGTTTTTCATTTAAGTGCAAACGTACAAATAATTTGGATTCGAGACAAGAGGCGAGAGACGAGAGACTTGAGACGAGAGACTTGAGACAAGAGGCGAGAGACTTGAGACAAGAGACAAGAGACTTGAGACTTGAGATATTTGGTATCTCTCGTCTCTCGTCTCAAGTCTTACGATTTTCGATTTGTAAAAATACCCCAAAGTGTTACTTTTTTTATTCGCCGAAATCCTGCAACTTGCGTATTATTCGTTTAAGTGTCTTACCACTCAAAATTTTGAATGTATGATTTTGTTAATTTTTTTATATAAATAATGAACTAATAGAGTTTATAAAAGGATATGGCACGAAAATAGAAATGATTTAAACACATAAACCATCCTCATTATCTATATTGAGTATTTGAAATAATTTGAGTTTTAAAGATGAATTATCATGTGCTTAAACTAATCTTATACTTATATTTACTTGATTTTATATGGCTTCACTCAATCTGAAGGTAGGCACATTAGGAAGACGACTGGCGGCGCATTTGCTCCGCAGAACAACCTATAATGTATCAAAAGCCCGCATCAATGAATTTGCGGAAATGGAGGTACAACAGGCTGTTGATAAGTTGGTACAAGATCCATTAATACTCACAGAACCACTTAGCTGGCATGAGGGCAAACCCTGGCTGTATACCAATTCTGACCTTTTTTACGATTCTCTGAACAGGAGTTCTGTTTTGTTGTGGTGGATGCAAGAAGCAATAAAGGATGAAACCATGAGTCATCGAATGGGCTTTTTTCTGCATACCAATTTTACGACTTCATGGACGTTTAACTACTCGCGCAATCTCTATGACCACCATGATTTGTTGCGTAAATATGCTTTTGGAAGTTTCAGGGAATTGGCAAAAAAAGTGACCGTAGATAACCTCATGCTTCGCTATCTGGATAATCATTATAATACAAAATTTAACCCGAATGAAAATTACGCCCGCGAGTTTTTAGAATTATTTACAATAGGCAAAGGACCGCAAATCGGTCCGGGCAATTATACGTATTTTACAGAACATGATGTAAAGGAGGCAGCGCGTTTGCTCACAGGTTTTGAGGCTACTATCAAGCAAGCGACATATCGCCTGAGTTCTGTTGATATGGAGACGGGAATACCACGCGGTTTTGCCAGATATAATCGCCATGATATTGAGGATAAACAATTTAGCGAAGCCTTTCAAAATACGCTGATTACGGGTGCGGTGGATGCAGAGGATATGTTTCGGGAGTTAGGAGAGTTTGTGGATATGGTCTTTAATCAGGATGAGGTGGCTCGTAATATTTGTCGAAAAATATATCGCTTTTTTGTGAGTAGAAATATTACGGAAGAAATTGAACAAGATATTATAGAACCATTGGCTGATGAGATGCGCGAAAACAATTATTCTTTTGAAGTTGTTCTGCGTCGCTTGTTAGAGAGTCAGCATTTTTATGATGAGGATGATGCCGACTCATCCAATGAAATTATCGGTACGCTCATCAAATCGCCCCTAGAGTTGGTATTTCAACTAATTAATCATTTTCATGTGGAAATTCCCGATGCTGCTACAGAGACACATTTCTTTAACAAATTTCTCTACAATGGCGTATTCAAGCATTTGCTTTTTGATAGTGATTTATATTTGTTTAGTCCGCCCAATGTAGCGGGCTATCCGGGCTATTATCTTGACCCTGCGCGAGATAGGAATTGGTTTTCTTCCAATAGTATCGTAGGAAGATACAGTATTCCTTTTCAACTGATTAGAGGAAGATTGAAATCCAGACAAGACCCTGATATAGGCATTGTCAAATTGGACGTAGTTGATTTTGTTGCGAATCCGGAGCATATCAGCAACCCCTTGGATGCTTACGATATGGTGTCAGAATTGGCAGAATATATCTACTGCGAAATGCCCGACCAAGAACGCCTCGACTATTTTGTAGGCGATATTTTGTTGCAGGGAATAGCCATCGAAGATTGGACTTATGAATGGACACTCTACGAAATTACAGGCGACGACTCAGAAGTCAGAATCGGCTTAGAACGCTTGTTGGTGGCAATGCTCCACAGCCCTGAATATCAATTAATGTGAGTTGTATAGTGAAGGAGTTGTTGGGCTATCGAAAATGAGGCTTAACAACTCGTCAACTCAACAACTCGACAACGCATCGAATCACATGAACAGAAGAGATTTTTTCAAAATAACAAGCCCTCTTGCAGCAAGTTCCTTTTTGTTGAATGGCGTACCCGTAAAGGCTTTTGATACTTCGCATTTGTTGCAAGATGTCAATTGTAACGGCATCGAAGACCGCGTAGTGGTACTGATTGAATTGAATGGCGGCAACGATGGTTTCAATACCCTCATACAAATGGATCAGTATGATACTTATGCCAATTTGCGTCCGAATTTGCGAATACCGGAAAATGCGGTGATTCCCTTGGATACTACGCTTGCCGTACAAGACCAAGTGGGGCTACACCCTGCCATGACGAATTTCAAAGCCTTGTACGATGAAGGCAAAGTCAATATAGTGCGTGCAGTATCGTATGATTCGCCTACGCTCTCGCATTTCAAAGGCATGCACATATGGTCAATGGGAGGCGATGGTACGGCTGCAAATTCTTATCCGACCGGATGGATGGGACGCTATCTCGAATCAGTTTATCCTGATATAGAAAATATTCCGCAGGAATTATTGCCCGACCCGCTTGGTATCCAAATAGGTTTTGGTGCGCCTTCTACGGGCTTTTTAAATTCTACGGATTATCCTATAAGTGTCAATATGAGTGGGCAAAATCCCGCGAATTATTTTACCTTGGTTTCGGAAGTAGGCGGTGCGCCTCCTACAAATATCCCAATGAGTGAATACGGACAAGAATTAGCCTATCTCACTGAAATAGAGCGCAGTACGAATCGTTATTCAGTGCGTATCACAGATGTATTTGAACAAGGGGCAAATACGATTGAATACCCGCAAAGCTCACTCGGCAATCAACTCAAAACCGTAGCCCGACTCCTTAGTGGCGGTAGCAAAACTAAGGTATTCTTGGTCAGAATCGGTGGCTTTGATTCTCATTCTGCACAAATAGTAGGAAACAATTCGACCATAGGCTTACATGCAGATTTGCTAAGACAATTATCGGATGCCGTAAAGGTATTTATGGATGATTTGATAGGCTTGGGATTGGATAATAAAGTATTGGCGGTAACAATTTCGGAATTCGGAAGACGATTGCGTCAAAATGGCAGCTTGGGAACAGACCATGGTTCTATTGCACCGATGTTTATCTTTGGCACAGCAGTAGAACCGGGCATCATAGGGACTAATCCTGATTTGCAAAATGTAGATAATAACGGACTCGTTGCTGAACAACAACATGATTACAGGCAGGTATTGACAACGATTTTGCAAGATTGGCTAGGCAGTGCCGACGAAGTGGTGGAAGATACAAACTGGGGAGATTTTCTCAGTGAAAAATTGCCCATTATCAATGAAAATCATGTGGTAGAGCCTTCATGTTATATTTCCGACCTGACACCTACGGGCATGATGATGGTCTTGAATAATAATGCTGATATTGAGGATGAAATTGGTACGGATACTAAGTTATTTCCGAATCCTGCAAAAGATTTTTTCTATATAGAAATGACCGCCGAAAAAATGAGCGAAGGGACGCTCTACATTTTTAATTCGCTCGGACAAGCCGTAAAAACACTCGTACTTGATATTGAACCCGGATACAACAGAATTCCAATCAATATACGCCATATCCCAGCAGGTATATACACCGTTCAAATGGTAGCGGATGGTGCGCCTTTATTTACAAAACAACAAATGATTACAGATTAAGTTGGCGTTATTCGTGATTGGTTAATTCGTGATTGGTTGATTCGTGATTAGTTAATTCGTGATTAGTTAATTCGTTGATTGGTTAATTCGTTGATTGGTTAATTCGTGATTAGTTAATTCGTGATTAGTTAATTCGTTATTCATTGACAATTAAAAAATACAGTAAATTATTGATTATTAAGTAGTTAAAAAATAATCAACGAATCAACGAATCACGAATCACGAATCAACGACACTAGCCACCGATAGAGCAATTCAAAACTCAATCCTATAATACTCCCCAGTGCTGCCCCTGCAATCACATCCAGAGGATAATGCACACCCACATACACCTGCCCGTATGCGATAGTAGCCGCCCAAAGGAACAAAGCCCGACTTATCCATTTTTTTCTCAAAAAACCCAATACCAAAGATAGAAAAGTAGCCATCGCAAAATGATTGGTGGCGTGAGAGGAAGTGAAGCTATATCCGCCGCCACATTTGACCAGTTCGCGCACTTCAAAGGCTAGGCTAGTGTCGTTGCAGGGGCGTACTCTTTCGACGAGTGGTTTTACTATTTTGCTGCTTGTAAAATCTGCCACACTCACTGTTGCCACCGCAAATGCAATCATCACCAAACCGCGTTTTCCAAAATTAATATATAAAAAAGATAGCAAAAAAATATATATCGGCACCCAGATATATTTGCTACGCCAATAGGGAATGATGGCATCAAACAAGGCGTTGTGCCATTCTCCGTTGAGCAATTGAAAGAGCCATTGGTCGTATTGCATGTGCTGATGAATTGTTGAGTTGTTGAGTTGACGAATTTGTGAGGCAATAACTCATCAACTCAACAACTCGTCAATATAAGTCTTGGGGATTGCTGTGGGTCAAACTCATTGAGTTGATAATCTCCGAAAATTGTATTTACTGCCAACCCTGCTTTGGTGAATAAACGGGTCAATTCGTCGCGGCTAAAGGCGCGGACTTTTTCCTGATGTTGGTGTTGTCTGCCTTCGGCTTCAAATGATATATTTTTAACTATGTATCCATCGGTGATATTGCGTGTAATGTGGAATTTAACATCTGACAATACCTTCGTTTCTTCGGCAACAAGATGGGCGGCAACATGATGCACGTTTAGGAAATCCATAACGAATATACCATTGTTTTTCAATGATTTAGCAACATTTTTTAAGACCTTTAAATCATGTTTTTCATTATCAAAATAACCAAAACTTGTAAACAAATTGAATATATAATCAAAGTAATTTATCCGAAAACCATCTCGCATATCATGTTGGAAAAATGAGAGATATTGCTGTTCAAATTCGCGGGCTGCGGTGATGCTTTGTACCGACAAATCTGTACCTGTCACATCAAAGCCTTTCTCTGCCAGATAAATGGAATGTCGCCCTTTGCCACATGCCAAATCCCAAATCGTAGAACGTGGTGCTATACCCAAATACGCGACCAAATTGTCCATAAACAGTTGTGCTTCGGCATAATCCCGATGCTGATACAAGATGTGATAGTATTTGGAATCAAACCACTCTTCAAACCAATTATTATTCATGTGTTGTTGTGTTGTTGTGTTGTCGTGTTGTTGTGTTGTTGTGTTGTTGTGTTGTTGTGTTGTTTCTTCTCTAAGTAGTCATTTAAGTTAATAGTCTACTTTACATGAGAAAAATTATTTCTGATAATGTAATACTTATTTTTGCCACGAATGCACTAATTTTTTTACGAATTTATTGATAATTCCCTTGAAATAATTAGTGCATTCGTGGCTTACATTACGATTTTAAAATTTTCTCATGTAGAGTATTAATCGTCCTTGTAGTTTTCTATTTACAAAAATAAAAACAAATAAATTACTCGCGTTCGATTTGTAATTTTTAATATTGGTGAATATATCGAAATTACTTGTGTATCAGGATAACTGGACTTTGGACATTGGGGAATTAGGAAATTTGGTATTAGATAAATTGCTTTTTATTAAATAATTAAAAAATTAAATTAATTGAATGTTTTTTATCTTAATAAAAATTAAGTAACTGATAATCGATTACTTACGATTTAAAACCTAATTTCCCACATACTACTATACATGATGAG
>CALCMV010000076.1 GCA_937967535.1 uncultured Saprospiraceae bacterium | reverse complement strand
TTTCTAGGTAGTACAGCCCGCAAATTAAATTACCTACACTTTCGGCCTTACGGATAGCTTTAGCCATTTCAGCAGCGATCCATTCTTGCGCTCCGTGCTTTACCAGTGCTTTCTTACTGGTGGATTCAATGTCTACTAACGTTACAGTTATCTGGCTCACGGACGGCTCTTAGGTTGTTGAGTTGTTGAGTTGTTGAGTTGTCGAATTGACGTACTCTCAATAACTCGTCAACTCCACAACTCAACAACTCGTCAACCCAACAACTCATCAACCCATCTTACTAGTAATTTCAAATACGGCGATAGCGGCGGCTACTGCCACATTCATCGAAGAATTGTTGCCACACATACGAATGTGTACGACTCCGTCGGAAGCATCAAGCAGGGCTTGTTCGATGCCCCACTTTTCTCTGCCGATGATGAGGCAAATTTTATCATCTGCTTGCACCTCAAAATCCAGAATATCAATACTCTGTTGCGTGATTTCGAGGCTGATGATTTTGTATCCCGCTTCGCGTAAACTCCTGACTGTTTTGAGGGCATCTTCACAATATTCATGCGATACATACTGCACCGTAGAACGTGCAGTACGGTTGATTCTTTTTCCCGGCGGACTGGGGCTTTTGCCGCAGAGATATAGCTTTTCCACGCCCAAAGCATCTGCCATACGAAACAGACTACCGATATTCATGGGCATATCCATATCATTCGCCAAGAGGCAAACCGGATACTTTTTGACCTGCGGTTTGCTATCTTCGTATTTGAGTTGATAATCTTGCATGATCTTGATTTTCCGGTTTCCTAATTCCTCAATATCCAAAGTCCGGTTACAAAGGAATCACCGGGTCAATCACACAGGAACTACGACTGACTTCTTCCGTAGTACCGTCTTTATATTTGACCGTAGCGGTGATGCGTCCGCGCTTGGTATAGCCCTCTATCACGACCCTTTTGCCGTCTTTGGAAAGCTGTCCTTCGAGTGGTTTTTCGTCTTTGGCGTATTTGATACTTTCGATGCTGAGGGCGGGTTGGTCAAGATAAAATTGATAAAATTTAAACTCTTGAATTTCTTCATCCGTTAACCTTTTGGGTTGGTCATCTTGCGACTGTGCTTGCAGTGCCACCACAGCCAATAACAAGACCGCGAGGGTCATCATTAAATTTTTCATAAGCGAATTTTCTGTGAGAAGTCATATCATTGTGTGCTTTTAAGGCAATTTATCTGACCTCTTCTAAACAATTAGAGCTAAATTTAGGCTTTTATTTCGTCATTTGCAACGCATATCATGTCCAAGCCGTCTGATTTCCTGCTTCAACCCGCCCGTCAACTCTATCGTTGGGTATTTCCTGCACAGATTGAACGGGATGAAAAAACAATGGATGTTTTGCAGCATATTTATCCGACAATCAACTGGCACAATGTGCGGTTTTATCATGCTTTGCCTTGGTTCATTACAGGCAGTTTTGTCAATGCGATTGTACTGCCCGCAACTTGGGGTAGGAGAGGAGTGCATGTTTATTTTCGGGATTATCGCCCCAATAATTTTTATAATTTGATGACAGCAGTACATGAAGGCTTTCATGTATTGCAATATCGCGATTTGGGGTCGGGAATAGGCTTTTTCAGGCGGTTTATGATTTATTATTTATCCGAATATTTACAATTATTTTTCAAAAATATTAAAAATAACAATCGTCAAAACGCCTCTCAAATGGCATACGAAAAACATCCGATGGAAATTCCTGCCTATGCCTACGAAGCCGCTTTCAGACAGTATGCACTCGACCAAAAAGGCATTATATACCCAAGCGATATTCCGGCTGAATTAATGTGCCAAACATGCGGATATACGCCCCAAGTTGCCCTGCCGTTTTTACTCATTGGCGCACTCACTACTTTTGTTTTTATGCTGCTCAAACCCCTCATCGAATTATTCTTTCTCTTAATCGCCACTCCGATTTGGTTGATGGGGAAAATATTGAGTTTCATAGGTTTGTAGTGTTGTGGTATCGTATTGGTGTCATGGTGTTATTATAATTTTTATTTGTAATTTTGTCCATATACTTAAACGAATCACATGAGGAGTTTGATTTTGAAATTAGAAGATAAACGGGAGTCGGCTGATATTATACTGTGAACGGTATAAATTTCGGAAACCTGTAATGACTGCTTTAGCTGTCAAGTAAAATAAAAATAAATTTATAAAGTATTGTTTTTAAAGTTATTATAAATAAAAACAATGATATATTTGACAGCTAAATAGGCTGACCGCGAACTCGTAAAGGCGATTTTAATCGCCAAGTGTGGTGTAATTTATATTTACAATTAACTAAAAATAAGAATTTTACAAATTAAATTTATTACTTACGTGGCGAATAAATTCGCCTTTACGGTATTCGCGGTCAACCTGTAAAGCAGTCATTACAGGTTCATTCGGAAAACTAATATTTTCCGAAATTTACCCCGTTCACGGTATATACATAATAAAAACGACTTTTCGTTTCTCCCTGATAATATTTTTTTGAAAATTAATCTTTTACAAAATTTGAATTAAAATATTTATAAAAATAAATTTAAATTATAAGGCGAATTATTTTTTATTGAGAATTTAAATATTAAATTAATGTCAATGTTTTTATTGAATTTTGAATAATATACTCTTTTAGGCTAAGAATTTAACTTTTTTGACGAGGGAATTTTGCGCTTAATTTTTCTCTTGGAAACGGGCGTTTATCTGGAGAAATAACTGTTTTCAAGGGGAAAAGTAAGTGTGAAAGTCTCCGTCAAAATGTTTAATTTTTAGCCTAAAAGAGTATAATCCAATCCAATACCTTCGGATAAATCTCCGCCTGTGCATTGCGCGAGTGCATGATGCGGCTATGGTTGTAATCCTCTTTATAGCCACCTGCTTTTGAGCAAAAAAGAAACTTATTTTTAGGATTTTGAAAATCATTTA
>CALCMV010000075.1 GCA_937967535.1 uncultured Saprospiraceae bacterium | reverse complement strand
GGCGAATTTATTCGCCACGTAAATAATAAATTTAATTTGTAAAATATTTACTTACAATTTATTACAAATAACAATTACACTGCACTTGGCGATTGAAATCGCCTTTACGAGTTCGCGGTCAGCCTGTAAAGCAGTCATTACAGTATTCCAAAATTTATATCGTTCATAGTAACCAAAAAAAATACTGCACTTAGAGGTGACTTTTCTCCATGTTATAGGATTTCTTAATAAGAAAATATAAATAATACTTGATAATAATTATTAATTTTAATAAATTTATACTATAAAAAATATTAATAAATATGTGTTTACGAATAATAACTAACATAAATATTTAATAAGGTTTGAATTTGTAAATTAATTGATACACAAATTATACAATGAAATATTGCTTGTATCATTCAAAATTTAAGATTCATTGATTCTCTATTATTCACCATAAATCTACTCGAAAATGAAGCATATAAAATGGCTATTGGCAATTGGCGTTTTGGTCGCCATGATAAGCGGCTGTGGCAGTTGCGTTGATACAGACGTTGACGTAGGACCCTCCGCCACAAAAAAAACAGGTGAACTCAATATCACCATCAGCGATTTGCAAAAAATCGTGCAAGGCAACGACAAAGAATACCTTTCCGTCAGCTATTCCGGCGTTCTGAAATCTGCATCGGGCAATGGCACGGGCGAAACGACTTTCTCCCGCACCAGAAGCTACGAAGCTACCCGCAACAACATCATCCCCAATCCCGGACTCTCGCGGCTCGGACTCAAATTCGGCACATGGGAAGTGACGGTACAAACAGGCAGTTGGACAGCCCGGTGCCAAGCCCTTGTCAGCACCAATAAAGGCGGTAATTTCAATTTCACTTATCCACAAACATCAGGCAATTGTAATTAGAACTAATGAGCGGATTGGAAGATTTTTGATTTAGTGATTTTTGATTGGTAAACACATAATTGTACGAATCAAAAATCGAAAATCACCTAATCAAAAATGATTCATTCACTCATTCAAAAACACTCACTCATGAAGAAGATTCCATTTATTCTACTTTTTGTCCTTGTTATACCCTTTCAATTCAGTATGGCAACGGCGGTAGATACCGATGTAAAAGTTGATATTCCGATTCAGGAATTGCAAGGCTTACTCCAACAACTGGACGACATCGCACAGGACGTACTCGGACAAGCGGGTATCCAAATCCGACAAACCATTGACGAACTCAATGATAAAGTCGAACAACAAATCGGCAATGTAAAAGATGCTTCGATAGAAGTCATCCAAGAAGCCTCTGCACAGCTAAATATGATTATACAAAACCTTGTAAAAGAGGCAAATAAGCTACTACGAGAGGTCAATAAAATGATTCAGGACAATGTAGATTGCATCAATAAAGCCCTCGCCGAGCGCATTGCCCAAATCAAAGATAGCTTTGTCGAATTGCTCGATGCAGCCACCGAAGCCATCCAAAATGCCGTAGACCGCATCTACATCCGCGCTACCCAACTCGTAGATACCGGTACGAATCGCGTGGCTACGGTATTGAACAAAACAACGGCGATGCTCATTCGTGTCGGCTTTGCGTTGGGGATTTTTATTTTGCTGTTTTGGCTACTGCGTTCATTGTGGAAATTTGGCGATTCCAAAACGAGTAAAGGGCTGCGTTTTGCGATTATCGGTATTGTGGTGGTCTTGATTGGCGGCTTGGTCTACGGTATTATTTCTCCGAAAATTGTTGCTAAGATAGCCGACAATGAGGTTATCATTCCCAAGTGGGAAAACTCCTGCGAAGACGGTGATAATCAATACGATGAGTTCATTCAATTGGTCAGAAGAGGTGCGAGTGAGCGCGAGTTGAAACGTGTCGGCGATGCCGCTTTGGAAAGCCTCAATTGGTGCTTACTGACCTCTGTTAGCCCCGAACGCGGACGTGGTACTGCCGACCGCATTGAAGAAATTTCTGCGGTATTGTACCCGCCGCCGCCTGCGCCTTCGTCAAGCGGTGCGAGCGATGTAGCGGTGACTTGTGGCTCGTCGGGCAATCGTCCGGGCAAGGGGATTGCGCCGGGGTGGGTCTCCAAATATGACTTGGGTAAATTGGCGGTCATCGAAGATTTGAGAAACAAAAATATCAAGATTAAGGATTATAACAAACTCATTCCGCGTACTGCTACGGCAAATACCAAATTGCTCAATATTTACCTAAAAGATGTCAACACAAAAGTCTATACCAACAATCAAGTTATCAAACCAAAAGCAGTGATTGACAACCGTACAATGAATTTGAAATATAAAGATGTATCAAATATCGTGAAGATGAATAAATTGAATTTGCGCCGATGATTTTTTAAAATTATTCGAGTGTGTAAAATATTAGGGGCAATCAGATATGAAAAGTCAAAACACTTACTACTACACATCTTTAATTTTGCCACAAAGACGCAAAGGCACAAAGAATTTTCATGCTTATCAGCAATTTATACTTTGGGTCTTCGTGTCTTTGTGGCACTTTTCAATTTTGAATTATGTTTAAATACATTAAAATGCCCCTAATGTTTTACACACTCAAATTATTCACTTAGAGTAATGTCTTCGCCGGAATTTGGCGAAGACATTGCATCATTCACCTGAATTATTTTCTCAATTTTAGCAACAAATAAATCCTTATCATCTACAAAAAGTGCGATTGATTTATATGGCTTTTGAATACCGTAAATTCTGTCGATTGTATGTTTTTGATTCAAATGAATGATAATATTATGCGCGTCGAGCATATCAAATGCGGAGAGTTTTACATGTGTTTTGTCGTCGAGAGTTTTGGTGCTTTTTTCGATGCTTTCGATGTGTTCAAACGGAATAGAAGTTTGAGAAGCAAAGCCATATCGCAGGTGCAATGTTTTCGTGTGATAATTGATAGAAAGCAGTCGTTTATTGAGCGATTTCAAAATGGAAAATATCTGAAACATCGCATACACACTCAATATCGTGACAACCCACGCAACGGTTTCATTCCATTTTGCCAATAATAAGTGCATCGCAAATAGCTCAATTAGCAAGACAAAAAGTATCACGACAAGCACCGTTTTGATACCATTTTTTTTGAAGTAAGTAAATTCATTTTCCTGAATTGCTGTTTTCTTTTTTGTAGAAAATAAATAATAGAATACAGCAATTTCAGTCGCTAAAATTCGCCCGATTCTACCCGGAAATATCTCATTACAAGCGATTAATAAATTATCATAAAAATCATTTTCGTTATTGGCTTTCTGCTTGAATGATTTATTGAGTTGAATTATTTTGTAAATCAGTACGGAAACCAATCCCACTTCTATCAAGGGAACAGCGATAAATTTTACCTTCGACAAGAATGCCTGATGTTCGATAGGAATGATAAATCCGGCGATTAAAATACCAATCAAAAATGGATAGATAATCGTGAATTTCGGAATTTTAGTTTTCCTGATAATAAAAAAATAAATGATAGGTACAGTAATCAATAAATCCAACAGAATCGCCACTGAAATGTCTGCGGGTGCGCTTTGAAATGCCGATGTTTTGGGTAGGATGCCCAGAAATAGGATAATCAATAAAGGAATGCCAAACTTTAGGTGTTCGAGTTGTAGTTTTCCTATCATTTTTATGTGTTTGTGTTCTAAATTTTCTCCAGTTTAATATTTGGACTTTGGACATTGGGGAACTGGGAAATTAGGTAATTAGGCTGACAAAAGTGTAATTATTTATTCATCAACAATATAAACATTTAAATAAAATTTATTTAAGATAAAATGCAAATCAATGCAAATTGTTGATAATGAGCATTTTACATAATTACCGAGTTTCCTAATTACCTAATGTCCAAAGTCCAGTTAATATAAGGTTTTTCGGGCAATTTTACAATGATTTGTACGCAGGAATTTTTCAAACCTGTTATTTGAATTTTTGCGTAATTGTTTGAATGATATACAAATATAGTGTAATTTTATGTTTGTAAATAGCTTCAAGGGAATTTTCTGCATTTTTATTTTTTTGAATCTACTTTTGAAGTATTTGAATGGGAAATGTACGCGAGGTTTATCACGATAAATGTTTGTGTAGGGGCGAAAACCTAATGTTTTTTTGAATTTATATATAATAAGAAATGAGAATATTATCTGCTGTTATAGTTTTATGTTTAGCCACTCAAATATCTTTTGGACAGGCTTGTGGAAAGTATTTCTTGAAATATGTTGGTACCATAAAATGTGACTCTATTGAAGTAAAGAGCATCAAGTTACCCACAATTATGTTCTTACATGGATTGAGAAAACAAAAGTCTGATTACGCTTTCATTGAAATAAATCCGAATGACAATCAAATAGAATGTTGTATATCCTCACATCTAACCTCGGTATTCACTGATGAATTTTTTTTATTAGAACTCTATAAACGTAAAAGACCTTCACTCCCGATAATAATTACGCTGAACAATGAAGAGAAAGAGATAACGAAGGAAATTTCTTGGGAAAACATAAAAATGAGGAAAATTGAAGATGATAAATATGGAATTTTCTTTGAGTTGGATTTAAAAGAAATTGTAATTGAAGCTATACCTGTTCAGGATAAAGAAATAGGTACAACTGCAGCTTTGATTCAAAAAATACTTGATTTACCTAAACTCCAATGGATTTATCACCCTAAATTTGAAGGGAGACTACCTGTAAAAATATTAAAAACAAAGTTGATTAGAAAAAACCTTAATTTGAATAAATTTGGGCGAAAAGTTAGAATAATGTCGCTAAGAGAATTAGAGAAAAAAGGTATTTTAGATTATATAATATTTGACAAATTAGACATTAAAAATGATACAGCTTATTTTGAATTATCATATAAAATTGAAGGTGTTGGTTGTAGTGGAAGATTATCAAAAGAAACTGGTGAATGGACAATTATAGACTATTCAGTTTGGGAAAATAAATAAAACCTCAGTCCTAAAACACCTTCAAACCATGAATCCCACCATTCGGATAATGCAAATACAACAAATGCGAAAAAGGACCGTTTTCTTGCGGAATGAAGTTATGAAAGGTATCAGGATGCAAATATTCGCAAGGCAGCACCGCCTTCCAAGCACTATCCGGCGGATTAAAAAGGGAGATTTCAAACTTGGTCGGATTGCTCGTTTTTTCCTGTAAATAGGCTTGATTGAGCATGTATTCCTGAAAATTTTCGGGCAGTACGCGGTGTCCGTCCTCAAATTGAATCTGCCATTTTGGGATAGTCGGTAAGTAATCTTCCAAACTCTTTCCACCTGCCAATAAGAGCCCAAAAACATGACAAGTCAAAGGCGAATTGAAGCGATGTAAATAGGTATCGACCACGATTTTTTTTATGGTCGTGGCTTCTTTTAAATGAAAAATAGCTTGCTCTCCAAAGCCCGTCCGCGCAGATTCCCAACCGACCATGTGCATCTCTTTTCGACTGCCATTGACCGCCATTATAGGGTCGCCATAATGCACGTTGGAGACATGCGAAACTGTTGCGTCTTCTAAGAGGTTTTTTTGTTGGGGCAATTGTTTTTCTGTCGGATTTCCGAAAAAATTGATGCGCGAAATACCGCCTTCATAATATATTTGAATATGACATTTGGTAGCAGGCGTGGCGGGAAAAGAAAAGTTATGTTCTTTGTCAGGTTGAAGCGGCACTCTGGTCAATACCTCCACTTCTGTCATCATCAACTCATCTACCAAAATCACCGTAATCGCTCGCGCCTGATTGCCCGTAAACCACTTGGTGCTAACCTGTACCGACGAAATTTCAGCACGTTCCCGAAAGGCTAAGTTCAGCCAATTATGCGCCTTGTGGTCGTAATAAATTTTCTTATTTTCCTTGTCAATTCGCGTAGCTTTATGCCTGCAAGTCTCTAAGCCCCAATACTTTGCACCTGCATGGGTAAATATCTCGCGGCAGTCTTTCGGTTCGTCTTGCAAAACGACTTCATGCGGGTTCGTAAAGTCAGAATTGGAATATGCGATGATGTATGCAGATATAAATTTCATATGTAAAAAACTGATTTTGAATTGACCGCCACGTTTACATCAAATTCTTATTTAAGCGTTCAATTTCTTCCCAAATGGAGTAGGCACAATTCCCTCATCCTCAAAAGCAAATTGCCCATTCACCATCGTAGCATGTATCACGCCGAATAAGGTGTGATTCAGATAGGGCGTTGCTTTATGCCGATGTTCGATGGTGGCTTCTGTCACCTTGAAAGTCGCTTCCGGTTGCCAAATGGTTAGGTCGGCTTTGTGACCGCTTTTTATCGTACCAATTTTATCTTGCAAACCCAAAAACTGTGCAGGTTTTGAGGTCAGCAAAGGTATAAAATCTTCCAAACTCATCTCCTCTTTCAATGCCGTCCAACTCGCCGATAATAAAAATTGTAAACCCGCAATACCGCCCCAAGCCTTACTGAAATTTCCACTGTCGATTTCCTTAATTTCCGGTGGGGCAGGGGAGTGGTCGCTGGCAATAAAATCAATAATTCCATCCTTCAAAGCGCGGCGCAAATTCCGCCCGTTACTTGCTGCCCGAATGGGTGGCGCACACTTAAACAGCGTATTGCCATCAGGAATA
>CALCMV010000074.1 GCA_937967535.1 uncultured Saprospiraceae bacterium | reverse complement strand
GCTTGCGGGATAGTACTCGTCTGACGAAGGTTTTTGTGAAATGTAGTGATTTGTCTCATAAAATATTCGCATTGAATAAAGGGATTCGTCTGACGAGTATTCGCTTTAGGCAAAGTTAAATGGCTAGCCAAACTATGAACTGGCAACTATGAACTGATAGCCATAATTTAAAAAAGAAAAAATATATTAAAAGTGTTGAAATTTGATTAAATTTGGGTATCGGTTTACGAATATCAAAACATCAACACTATGAAAAAGCCGCTATATCTTACTGCCATTCTAATTTTCGTAATTTTCACATCTATACAAGCCCAAAGTAATGCAGGTTTTGAAGCCTTAGAACGTGGAGATTTCCAAACTGCTCAAACAATATTTGAAGCACTTTACAAAAGTAAAAAAACAAAAATCGTGGGGGCGCATGGTTTGAGTTTGTTGTATTTTCATGCAAATTTTTCGGATAGAAACCTTGCTCGCGCTCATACATACTCTATAGAGGGAGTGAATATTTATCGCGAATTAAATTCCAAACAAAAGAAAAAACTACGCGATATAGGCTGGAAATACAAAGATTTGCGCGAACTCAAAACGAATATTCTCACCGCCGCTATTGCCGATGCGAAAAGCCAAAATACCGAAGTGGCTTTTACCGAGTTATTAGAAAATTTTAAATTAAAATACACCGAAAAAAAGGTATGTTATCGCTCGCGTAATGTATTGATAGTCAATGCAGCACACGAAGGAGGCACTTATGCTGATTATGCTAAAATATACGAAAAATACCCGTCAAAAGAATTTACCAGATATACCCCTGACATCGCCGCCGAGATTGATTTATTGTTATTCGACAGCTTTATCGCAGAAAACGGATACGAAAATTTGGCGCAATTCAAAAAAGCACATCCCAAAAGTTCATTTGCCAATGATGGTAGTCTCGACCAATTTATTGAGGCTGATAAAAAAGGGACGCGAGCTGCCTTCGGAGGTTTTTTGGCGAAATATCCCAACAATCCGCTTACACCGATTGCAGAGAAAAAATATCGCTATCTGAAAAAGAAAGAAATCCTCGAAAGTCTCGACACCAAGACAGATGAAAAAGCATTTGCCATTATGCAGGATTGGCTAAAAAACGATATTGATTCTGCCTTTTGGGATGTGGTGGTGCGTGAGGCAACAGATTTTGAACCGCGATTGAAAAATTATCCGTTTTATCAAGACTTTGTGGACATCATCGGGCATCCTTCGGAAAGTATTCAGCCCATTTATCTTGAGGCTTTAAATTCGCCGAAGGGCGAGTATGCCGTTTGTCTTTCTACGGATATGAAAACGCTCTATTTTTGTGGAAAAAGCAGACCGGATGGTCTAGGTATGGAAGATATATTTTCCTCTCAATTGCTTGATGGTCAATGGAGTAAACCCACTGCTTTCAAAAACATCAATACGACTTTTGGCAATGAAGCCATCGTATCTGTGACGACTGACGGTACGCAGATTTTACTCTTTGAAGAGGGTTATCTAAGTTATAGCAACAAGACGATGGACGGATGGACTAAACCCATCAAATTCAAATCGCCAATCAATGAATTTGGTTGGCAGGCAGATGCCCAAATTGTAGCAGGATTGGGTATGATTTTTGTCGGACCCGACAAAACAGGACATACCGACATTTATTACGCCAAAAGAAAAGGAGATAATGAATGGCATAAGCCTATAAATATTGGCAAAATCATCAATACCGAAGGTACAGAACGTACTCCATATTTGCATCTTGACAACAAAACGATGTATTTCAGTTCCAATGGACATGGCGGTCTGGGAGAAAGCGATGTATTTATCACAAGCCGCCTCGACGATACATGGACGAACTGGAGTAAACCCGTCAATTTGGGAAAAGACATCAATACTAGCGGCAGAGACTGGGGCTACAAAATTGCATCGGACGGCAAAAGGGCTTTCTATGCCTCTAGTAATGGTATCAGCAATGATTTGTACGAAATCAAACTACCGGAACGCTACCGACCCGGCGCGGTTACTGTCATCAAAGCACAGATAAGCACCTTAAATATTAGTGATAAAAAAGTCATTATTGAGGATGCCGAAACAGGCGAGTTGCTTGGGATATATAAGCCCGACCCAAGTACAGGGGAAGTCCTTGCTACCGTTCCTTCTAATGTAAAAACTACCATTCGGGTGGAAGCCAAGGGAGTGCTTTCAGCCCCAAAAATTGTGGATACCAATCGCCCGAATAATATCATTGTTGATGAAGTTAAACTAGACGATGGTGAACTTCGTTTTTCCGATTTACTTTTTGATACGGATTCAGATGTGATTAATGACTTATTTTATGAAGACCTGAACAGAGTCGCGGCAGCACCCCCAAGTTCGTACAAACACATTACTGTAACAGGGCATACTGATAATCAAGGAAGTGAGGAATATAATTTATCCCTTTCCCAACGTCGGGCAGAAGCTGTCAAAACATATTTGGTACAAAAAGGTGTCCCCGAATACAAGATTACTGCCATAGGATACGGCGAATCTGTTCCGATTAAAGACAATGATACAGAGGAAGGACGCAGACTCAACAGAAGAGTGGTTTTGAAATTTAAAGAGAACAAACCATAATTTTTTGGTTGATAGTTCCTAGTTTTTGGGATTGTAAATTACGTATATCAATATTAGGCAAACTTAGAGCATGTTTGAGCGTTTTTTGGCTAGCCATTTAACTTTACCTAAAGCGAATACTCGTCAGACGAATCCCTTTATTCAATGCGAATATTTTATGAGATAAATCACGACATTTCACAAAAACCTTCGTCAGACGAGTACTATCCGCAAGCAAACTTAAACGGGTAGCCCGTTTTTAAACTGATAATCAAATCCCGATAGCTACACAGCTTTTGCTACAATTGGCGATTTTAAATCGCCCACACGATTTTTCTATGAAAAAAAATATCTGTTTCATCTTCATAATTGTTTTCATAACAATTATTACTTCATTTCAAACCAATCCCAAGACCGCCACCGAGCGCATCCAAGCGAATTATGCTGAAAATGTAGAAGCCCTTCGAGCCTCTATTGATACCTACCTTTCTCTCGCTCAAATGAAAGTCTTGGATAGTAAAGCCTTATACAAAGCACACATTAACTGTCGTTTAAGTTTTAAAAAAATTGAACATATACTTGGTCATTACGATGAGCAATACGTCAAATTCTCACTGAATGGCGCACCACTGCCTGTCATTTTTCAAGAGCCGGACAGCATTCGCGTAGAAGAACCGGAAGGTTTGCAAATTCTAGACGAACTCGTGGCAGAAGACGAACCGGATGTCGAAAAAATCATTGAAAAACTGAATGTTCTGCAAAAATCATTCGCAGAAGTGGCAGCTTACGAAAAACGCCGTCCATTGGACAATAAACGCATCATCGAAGCCATGCGCTCGCAGATTGTGCGGGTATTCGCTTTGAGTTTGACGGGTTTTGATACGCCGGGTTCGGTCAATGGAATTGAAGAGGCAAAAACCTCTTTACAAAGTATGCTCAATGATTTTTTGGAGTATGAAAATGTGTGTAATGATGCCGCAAAATCCCATTTCGCCCAAGCGCAAAACCTATTTGAAGCAAGTATTAATTATTTGGGAAATAATACAGATTTTGACACGTTCAACCGCTTGTATTTCATACGAAATTTTATGAATCCGCTTTCCGAATCTCTTTTAAACTTTCATTTGGCGATGGGATTTCGCTTGGATTCGGCAGAACGTGCGGCAACACTCTCCATTAATTATCACGCCAAAATGCCTTTCTCCGATGACTTCCTGAATCCATATTATTACACCTATCTCAAGCCGCACCAAGACAATGAGGCAATGGTCAAACTCGGCGGCTATCTCTTCTTCGAACCCGCCCTTTCGACCAATAATAAAATGTCTTGCGGCACTTGTCATCAGCCCGATAAAGCCTTTACCGACGGGCTGAAAAAGAGCCGCAGCAATCACAGCGAAGGCACAGTACTTCGCAATTCGCCGACGATTATCAATGCGGTTTTTTCTTCGCGGCATTTCTATGATTTGCGTTCCGATAGATTTGAAAATCAGGCGATGGATGTCATCAAAAATGCAGATGAATTTCGCAGTGATTTCGATGAAATACATGAGAAACTCTCACAAAGCCCTGAATATCAACAACTTTTCAAAGAAGCATTTGAATATGCCACATGGAGCGAAAGCAAAATTGACCAATATACAATCACGACAGCATTGGCATCTTTCGTAAAAAGTCTTCGTTCTTTCAATTCGCCATTCGACCAATACATTCGTGGAGAAACCTCAAAAATAGACCCGCAGGTAGAGCGCGGTTTCAATATTTTTATGGGCAAAGGTGCCTGTGGCACTTGCCATTTTGCACCGACTTTCAACGGCTTAGTCCCGCCCGATTATCACGAAAATGAAACGGAAGTTTTAGGCGTTCCAGCCGATACCACCAATGCCAAAATTGATGCCGACGAAGGACGCTTCGCCAACGGACGCTCCCACGAAGCTGCCGAGCATTACCGCCATTCTTTCAAAACCGTAACAGTACGAAACATCGCCCTCACGCCTCCATACATGCACAATGGCGTATACGAAACACTCGAACAAGTCGTTGATTTCTATAATAATGGTGGCGGTGTAGGCATGGGGTTGGATCTTGAGTATCAGACGCTTGCGCCCGATTCACTCGGCTTGGATTTAGAAGAACAAAGGGCTTTGGTCAAATTTATGGAAGCACTGACAGATGATACTTTTGAAGAGTATGTGCCGGAGCGATTACCGGAATTTGAAGAGGGGAGTGAACTGGGGGAAGTTTCGCGAGAGGTGAGTTATTGAGGTTTTTTAATTTTTATTGCTTTTCATAATCCAAGTCAATCTGAATACCAAGTAACTTACTTTTTTCTGAAAGATCGTTAAGTTCTAAAATCTCTGATTCAAGGATAATTTTTGAGTATTCATTCTCGGTCATTTCTGCTCTAATAGCATCAAGAACATTTTGGTTAGCAGAAATAATATACTGAAAGTTATTTTTAATTGAATTTTCAAACGCAACTTTAAACATGGTAGCAACCTGTCGAGGATCTATTTCAGACAAAATCCTGCCATCATGAAATAAAAATTCAATTTTATGATTATGCTGTCCTTTAAGAAGAGTCCAATCAAAGCAGAAAATTTTCACTTCATTAACGCCGTCACCTCTATCGTCTTGTATTTTAGCATTAATGTTATAACGTAATTTATTTTCGTTTGATTCGTTATTTGAGACGGTGATACCTGCTTGTTTATTTTCGTAGAACTTTTCAGCAAAAGATTGAAATATTTGTATGTTATCGGATATCGTGTTGAATTCCTTTTCTAAGTAATTATTAGTTTCGATATTTTCTTTACTAAAATCACTTTTAACCTCTTCAAATTTATTCTTATACTCATTAACTAATTTTTTATATTGCTGTAGTTTTTCTAGTTGTATAGTATAGTCTGAAAGTTGCTTGTTCAACTGAGTATAATCATCTAACGCTCCATGTGAATTGAGGTATTGAAGCTTCTTGTCTTCCAATTTTGCAAGTTTTTTTATTGTTTGATTGACGTCTTTTAATTGTCGTTCAAACTTATTTTTCTCTTGCATCAACCTTAATCCCCTATTCGCAAGTAATTTTTTATTAAAATCTTCTACATCTTCTAATTTTTTTAGAACTAATTGCCCCAATTGAATATCAGCTTTATTATATAACTCTAATATTTTATTTCTTGTAATGTCCGGTTTAATTTCGAGACTTTTATCAATATTTCGGATGGCGTTTTTAAGCGAAGTCTCCTGTAATTTATAAGTCCTTAGTTGAGCTGAAATCTCATCGGCTTCTTTTCTTATATCGTCATAATCTTCGGCGATTCTAAAGGTTGCAATACTCTTTTCTATTTTAGAAATTTTAGTACTTAGTTCCACAACTTTTATGTCTACATCAGCCTCAGAAGAACTATCAAAAAAGGACTTCATAATGCCGTCTTTCTCTATTTTACTTTTTAAATCCTTTGCTTTATCCAGTTCATCTTTTAATCTATGCTTGTTTTGTACTCTGGTAATATCAAGCCCAAGTAAGTAAGCATTGTTTAGTAATCTAGGATAGTCTTGTTCTTTGTAAACGAATTTGTTATAATGAACGTAACTACTTTTATAAGGTCGAATAAATCGAGAGATTAAACTCCTAAAAGTCAAAAATTTAATAGGTTCGGTAAGTAGGAAAAGTTCTTGCCCAAGTTGTTTTCTAAATTGGGTTAGAGTTAATTCTTTATCATTTAGAAATATTTTTGATTGGTTCTGTGTATTTCTTTTAGAGGTATATTTAGTTCCTTTTATTGAAAAATCTAATTCAAACTCCCATCCAATTAATTTATCTTCAAATTCTTGATTTTTATTGGAAGCCAAACAGAAATGAATTAATGCAATTGTTAGAGACTTTCCAACACTGTTGTATGTTTTCTTTTTATCTGTGGAGCGTTTCTTTCCGACAATAAGTGAGATACCTGTTTCATTAAATGTAACAGTCCTGAATGAAGGTTGATTTGCTCTCAATTCAAGTAGTTTCATTACTCGTTGACGTATTCGCGTTCAATTAGGTAAATTCTTTCAGTGCTGTCTATTTCCACAGCACCTATTAAAAATAAGTAATTTAGGGCAAGTACTAAATTATCGAAAGAATGATAAGCAGGTAACTTTTTACTATTGTTAATTTTTGAGATTTTCAACCATAGTTCATCAACAGTTTTGTCCTCTTTGCGAAGAAAACCTAAGATTATCCCTCCAAGTCCAAATAGAGATTCAGATATTCTAATATGCTTCGATGGTAAAATCATGGATGTAAATTACGAAGGTGTCTCAAAAATATCACAGTATTCAAAATAATGAGCCATTAGAACTAAAACGGCATCTTGCACAGCTTTTGTCTTATTTGGGCTGGCTTTTTCCAATATGCTAAAGAAAATAATATCGGAATTATTTTCTTCCTCTGTTATTTCTTTTTGTGACTGTTCATAAAAATAATTGAATTTCGTCCTTAATTCATCTTTAGTAAAATTACTATTCAGTTCAAAATACTTTATGACAATATGGCTTTGCAGTCGTCCCATGTCCAGTAGACCACCTATATAAACATTCAGGTCATTAAACTGAATTTTTTCATCAAAATTTGGGTCAGGAGGAATAGCTTCTTCAGTATAGGGTGATTCGTATTGCAAGATGAAATTAATGACCTCATTTAAAATTGAGGGTTCAACATCATTTATCAAGAAAGGAGTTGGAAGAATTCCGATAATATCAATTATTTTGTCATCTGACAATTCCAAACAAGTGTCCTCTAAGTGTTTGCTCAAAAACACCTCCGTTTTCACTCCTTCATAAGTATTTTCTATTTTAGCAAGTTCAGGGTGGAGGGATGGGTATGTCCCTTTATATTTATCGTTTACGACATAAACAAACTGTTTGATTGGTGTGACCTGCTTATTCCAATAATTATAAAGTCCCTCAAAATCAGTAACTAGCTTGTCAATAGTATCTTTTTCTTTGTGTTTTATATTCTCAGGGGCATAGACTTGGTAATAAGTTCCCGTTGTTTTATCGAAACCGTCATTTTTTCTATCACCATAACTTCCTTGTGGCTTAATTGGTTGAAAATTAGGGTTTTTGTTTTGCATGACCTTGATAAATAGGTCTTCATATGCTTGAGCATCGCTTTGAAGTATACGATTTTTTAGCATTATTCTGGCGATATATTTTTGATTTGAGTCCATTGTTTTTGATTCATTTTTACTAAGGTAAATAATGTTTTCTAATTGGACAATTTTTAAACGCAAAATAATCACATAATTTGTTATCGAAACAAAAAAATGCTATTTTTGAAGAAATATATATACCAATTACAATGCCATACGACCAACACCTAGCCGACCGTATCACCCGCACCCTCGAAGAAAAAAATATCATCTTCGAAGCCCGCAATATGATGGGCGGCAGGGTATTTATGGTCACTGATAAAATGCTTTGCGGCACACACATCGACAAGAAATACGGCGACAGTCTTCTTATGGCACGTATCGGTGAGGAAGCCTACGAAAAAGTCATTGAAAGAGAAGATTGTCTGCCGATGGACTTCACCGGCAGACCGATGCGTGGCTACGTATTTGTGACACCCGACGGCTTTGATATGGAAGATGATTTGGCGTATTGGATAGACCTTTGTTTGGCATTTAACCCTTTGGCAAAAGCGAGTAAACGGCGGAAAAAGAAATAGTCCCCTTCGTAGGGACAAGGCATGCCTTGTCCCTACGAAGAGGGGCGAGTACAAACAACTCAAAATATAATTCACGCACTTTTCTCTAAACGTTCCAAACTTAGCTACCAAAGAACTATTTTTGCGTTCCATTTGTTTCCACCAAAATTAAAATTTAAAAATTCAGACGAAACGAAAGCGAAAACACCAACTCGCTAACTCGTAACTCGCAACTCGCAACTCAAATATGTTAAGCGAACAGGAAATCGTCAGGCGCGAAGCCTTAGCCCAAATCAAAGCACTCGGCATTGAGCCATATCCGGCAGCCGAATATCCCGTCAATGCTTATGCTGCTGACATTAAGGAAAATTACAATCAAGCCGAAGAAGAGGCAGACCGCAACTATCAAGATGCGGCACTCGCAGGGCGCATCATGATGAAACGCATCATGGGCAAAGCCTCTTTTGCGGAGTTGCAAGACTCAACAGGGCGTATTCAATTGTACATCGCACGCGATACGATTTGTCCTGACGAGAATAAAGACTTGTATAATAAGGTCTTCAAAAAACTCTCTGATATTGGCGATTTTATCGGGATAAAAGGGAAGACATTTACCACCAAAACCGGCGAAATCAGCATAAAGGTCAGTGAATTTACTTTCCTGTCGAAGTCGCTGCGTCCTTTGCCGATTGTCAAAGAAAAAGATGGTGAGGTGTATGATGCTGTGACCGACCCGGATTTTCGCTATCGTCAGCGATATGCTGATTTAGTGATTAATCCGGCTATACGAGACACTTTTCGCAAGCGCACACTTATCTATTCTACGATGCGTAAATACTTGGATACCAAAGGGTATTTGGAAGTGGAAACACCGATTTTGCAACCCATTTATGGTGGTGCGGCGGCGCGTCCATTCAAAACACATCACAATACATTGGATATGACGCTCTACTTGCGAATTGCCAATGAATTGTATCTCAAACGCCTTATCGTGGGCGGATTTGAGGGCGTGTATGAGTTCTCCAAAGACTTTCGTAATGAAGGGATGAGTCGTTTTCATAATCCCGAATTTACGCAAATCGAACTCTATGTATCGTACAAAGATTACTACTGGATGATGGACATGACGGAGGAAATGATTGAGCAGGTAGCCATCGCGACGAATGGCACGACGAAGGTACAAGTGGGCGAAAATGTCATTGACTTCAAGCGTCCGTGGAAACGCTATACGATGTACGAAGCGATTGAGCATTTCACAGGAATTGATATTTCGGAAATGGACGAGGATGCAGTACGTGAGACAGCGAAAAAACTGCACGTCCCTACCGACCCGTCAATGGGACGCGGGAAGTTGATTGATGAAATTTTTGGCGAAAAATGTGAGGCACAACTCATTCAACCAACCTTTATTACGGATTATCCGGTAGAAATGTCGCCGCTTGCGAAAAAGCATCGTGATAAGCCGGGCTTGGTAGAGCGTTTTGAGGGGATTTGTAATGGGAAAGAATTTTGTAATGCCTTCTCGGAGTTAAATGACCCGATAGACCAACGCGAGCGATTCGAAGCCCAACTCGAACTCGGCAAACGAGGCGACGAGGAAGCCATGACGCTCGACGAGGATTTCCTTCGCGCACTCGAATACGGTATGCCACCAACCGTCGGTATCGGTATTGGTATGGACAGGTTGGCGATGATTATGACCAATTCTAATTCGATTCAGGATGTCCTGTTTTTTCCGCAGATGAAGCCGGAAGCTAATCAAGGGAAAGAAGAAGATGCTGATGAATAATTAGTACGAAATTATAATTTAAGAGCCACGTCAGACTTCGGTTTGGTGTGGCTTTTTTATACAGTACGTGTACAAAGTATTTTTATTTTTTTATTGTTTAATAATTTAAAAATCAAATAAATATGAGAAAAACACGTTAATCCAGCGTCCTACTCCCGATAGCTATCTGGATTTACATTTTAAATTTATTATTTTACATTTTTTCTCATAAAGAAACTTAATTTACGGTGTATTAATATCCTGTTGAAATTTATTTATCCATTCAAAATTATGCAACCTTTCCATTACAGCTTTGTCTTTAAGCAAAATGAACAACGAAAGCACACATCGGGAGTTGGTAGAAGCCTGCAAACGCAATGACAGGCAGGCGCAATACAGGCTGTACGAACTATATTCGCAAGCAATGTACAATATTTGTCTGCGTATGCTCAACGATGCCGAAGAAGCACAAGATGTATTACAAAACTCTTTTATTGACGTGTTTACGAAGTTAAATTATTTTCAATATAAATCAACCATAGGCGCGTGGATACGTCGTGTGGTGATTAATAATTGTATCAATCATCTCAAAAAACGCCGCTTAAACCTCGTTCCCTTAGAAAATTATCATCAAGCCGAAATCGAAGAGACAAGTGAGGCAACTTATTCGGATTTGAGCGTCGAAAAAGTAAAACAGCATGTCCAACAACTATCGGACGGCTACCGTACCGTACTCACGCTTTACCTCTTTGAAGGCTACGACCATACAGAGATTGCCGAAATTATGAACATCAGCGTCTCCACCTCAAAATCGCAATACAACCGCGCCAAAAAACGACTTAGAGAACTTATGATTGAGTGAATGGATTTTTGATTGAGTGATTTTTGATTTTTGATTGAGGAAAATTTTATTTTATAAAATTTCAATCAAAAATCAAAAATCAAAAATCAAAAATCAAAAATCAAAAATCAAAAATCAAAAATCAAAAATCAAAAATCAAATCAAAAATCAAAAATCAAATCAAATCAAAACAATGCAAGCATCGAACAATCAAACAATTAAGCAATTTATACAAAAAAATCGGACATCATTTGATAGTGAAGTGCCGCCTGCTTTGGTCTGGGAAAATGTAGAGAAAAACCTTCCGCGCAAGCAGGTACATATATATCGTAGATTGCGGATGGCAGCAGCAGTTTTATTAATTTTGGGCTTGGGAATTGCGATAGGCAGATTTGAACAGCCTTCCGAAACGGAACTGGCATTGAGTGATATTTCCAATGAATATGCTGAATTGGAAAATTTTTATACCGAAAAAATTAATCAAAAAATCAGCCTTCTCAAAAATCAACAATCGGATGAGCAAGCATTAGCCGATATTAAAGACTTGGAGCAAGAATTTGAGGTATTGAAGCGCGAACTCAATGCCACCGATGCACAAGACGAGCAAATCATCCAAGCAATGATTGAAAATTACCGAACAAAAATAGACATCCTCGAAAGAGTACTCAAGCGAACAAATTATTCAACTAAAACGAAAGAAAATGAAAGTAGTATATAATATGAATTTCCAAATTTCAAAACTCAAAAACAGTTTATATTTACGTGGTATTTGTGTTGGGATTTGTTTTTTGTTATTTGGAATTTCTGCCTCAGCAGCACGCGGAAAATTTACTAAAACCATCAAAGAAACCTTTAGATTAGAGGAAAATACGAGCATCGAAGCCGCCAACAAACACGGCGATATGCACATTCATACTTGGGAAAAAAATGAGGTGAGTTTTGAAGTGACCGTTACCGTAGAAGCCAAAACCGAAGCCGATGCAGAGGACGAATTGGAGCGTGTAGATGTCGAATTTACGAACATTCCCGGCGTAGTACGTGCCGAGACGACTTGGCGCGAAAAAGAAAGAAAAGGCTGGTGGATTTTCGATTGGAACTCTTGGGGCAATTGGGACGGTTGGGAAGACGGCAACAAAGTTCGTGTAGATTATGAGATTTATTTGCCTGCCAAAAATGTAATTAATTTGAGTAACAAATATGGCAATATTAATTTTCCAACCTTTGATAATGATGCCAAATTTACGGTCAAATATGGCAACATGACCGGTGAACGTGTAGGCGGCAACCTCAATCTTGATATTGGCTATGGTGATGCAGATATAAAATCGGTAGGCGGCGAATCGCAGGTCAATATCAAATACGGAAAGTTTCGTGCAGGTGTATTGCAAAACATTGATATGGACAGCAAATACTCCAAAATTTACCTTGACCATACCCACGATATTCGCATCAATTCCAAATACGACCATTACGAACTCGGCGAAATCAATAATCTTGATTCGGATAGCAAATACGATGATTTTGAAATCGAAAAAGTCAATAATATTGAAATTGACAGCAAATACAGCGACTACAAAATCTATGAAATGACCGGAGAAGGCGACTTTGATATGGAGTACGGCGATGCCAAAATTAAAAACATGACTGCCAATTTCGGCAATTTACAAATCGAAGGCAGCTATGCCAATTTTACCTTTTTTATGCCTTCGGATGCTGCCTACGAAGTAGATGCCAAAAACAGTTACGGCGATTTGGATTTTCCAAACGATGGACATTTGAATATTCGCAAAGATGGCGCAGATGAAGAAGTGGAAGGCTATGTAGGCAATTCAAATTCAGGCAATCGAATCAGAGCAAGATTGAAGTATGGAAATCTGCGGATTGATTGATTTGAGCATATTCAACTCGGGTTAATATTAAGAGCATGTTTAAATTTTTTCTGCCTGAAAACCAATATCTTATGAACTTGACTTCACATCAAATCAGTCACTTATCCCTCTCGGCTCAGCCGAGACCTCTTTGATGCCTCGTCAAAACTACTCCCGATAGCTATACGGGATTTGATTATCAGTTTGAAAAATTTTAAACATGCTCTAAAATACCCTTAATGTTTTACACACTCAATTCCTCAATTTCCTTTGTTCAAAGTCTAATAGTTAATTGATTATCAGTTTGAAAAATTCCAAACATGCTCTAATAACCAATCAACTAATAACTAAGCCCAAATTAAACAAACTATAATTTATAAATTGCTCTCAAGTAAACCATACCACCATGATAACCAATAGGTGTACGACGGGGGAAAGGCATACCTTGTGATAATCTCGTTGCGATTTCATCAGGATAATTGTTGAATATATTGTTGGCACCCAAGATGAAGCGGAGGTTATCCGTTGCGGGATACGCCAACTCCATATCAAACAACCACTCCGGGCTGACTACTTCTCTGTCACCTCTTTCGTCTATTGTTTTGCCGTAATAGTTGCCTCGAATCGTAGCACTAAGGACTCCGAAATCATGAGAAACCGATGCATTTAAACGACTTTTCGGTAGATTATTTTCCAAATTAAAAATAGTCTGCTCTGATACCGGATTTATGCCATTAACTTGTTCTTGTTCCAATACTTTAGTTGCATTATAATTATAGCCAAGACTCACATCGGTATTTTTTCCACGCCATGCCCCTACTAAATCAAAACCTTGTGTGCTGGTAGTCAGTGAATTAGTATAAAAAGCCAACTCCGAAAACAATGGGTTTTCAATTGGTAGGCTTCTGGATTTGATAAGGCGGTCGTCCACGTTGATTCGGTAGTAATCTGCCGTTAAAGTAATGGCATCGCTAACGCGCGAAGCCAGACCAACACTAATGTTTTGCGAAGTTTCCGGCGTGAGTGGTTTGCCACCAAGACTGACCGCGAGTGGATTGGTGGGGCTGACCGTTCCTTCCTGTACTTGCTCTCCCGAAACCCCGTCAAACGAAGTTGTAATCGTCACTACATTCGCCTGTCCGGGCGTAGGTGCGTGAAAACCGGTTGAAAATCCGCCCCGCAAAGTCAATTGGTCAATAATTTTGATACGAGCTGCAATTTTAAAATTATCGGTAGCACCAAAGTTTTTAAAATTCTCATGTCGGTATGCGGCTTGTACTAAAATATCTTCGGTAATATCGTATTCTACATCCACATAAGCTCCCCAACTACTACCGTCAAATGCGCCTGCATCACGGTCACTTGTACCCGCAAGTCCGTTGGCACCGATAGCGGGTGCGTTGTAGAACACATCCACAGTATCATTTGCTGTTGCTATCGGGTCAATCAAATTACCAACCTCTGCCCATGGTCCTGCTTCGTAAGATTGTCTGTCACCTTCAAACAAGGTATAGGTTTCGGCTCTGAGTTGAGCACCTACCGCTACATTGATTTTTTCCATAAATTCTTTGGATAAATCCAAGTTGAGATTGCGTTCAAATTGCTGCAAATCGCCCGGTTCGAAGACTTGCTGCGATTCCGGTCCGAATGAAGGATTGAGCGTTCCGTTCAATACATAATTAATTCTGTTATACCCAAATGAAGCACTTACATCGTAATTGATGGCAGCAGGTAGTTTACCTTTGATTCCTGTAACCGAACTGGCATCTGTCTGAAACCCTTCCAAGCGTGGCGTGAAACCCAACGGGAAAGTGTCTCCCCAACTAAAGTTACCTTGTGAGGGGTCTGTCGGGTCAATCGGAACGGGTGTCAAAACACCTGTACGCCCCGGCGCACGGAAAAAGAAGCTGTAATTGCCATAAGTATCTGCAAAATTACCAAATGAATACAATTCTACTTGGGGTGAGATTTCAATACCTGCATTCCAAATTGTACGAATACCGCTACTTTCGGGTCGTCCCCAATTCATCACCGGGTCGGGCGCGCCTTCGAGACCGATGGCATCGGCATGCTGGTTGCCGCGTTGCAATTCCGGATTAAATGAATATTCACCGCTAAGGTTGAAAAATCCCTTTTTGGTGAGTGGCAAACCAATGTTAGCTGCTATTTTGTAGTCAGTTTCTGCGCCATAATTTCTACCATACCACTGTCCGACTTGCGCCTGTATTTCTGCGCCTTTATTATTATCTTTCAAAATAAAATTAAATACACCCGCAATCGCATCCGAACCGTATTGAGCCGCCGCACCGTCGCGGAGTACCTCCAGATTTTTGATAGCAATACTCGGAATCTGTCCGATATCAACTGCGTGTGCGCCTGCATTCATAGCGGCTCCAAAGTGAGCAATCAAGGAAGAACGGTGTCTTCTTTTTGAATTGACGAGTACCAGTGTTTGGTCAGGTGGCAAACCTCTCAATGAAGTCGGACGTACAAAAGCCGCCCCATCACCTGTCAATGGCGTAGCGGTAAAAGAAGGCACAACATTCTTTAAGTTTTCGGTCAAATCGCCGTTGCCTTGTTTCTCTATGATTTCCCCTACAAAATTATCAATTGGTGCGACAGAAGAAATCGCAGTACGTGGTCTTGAGCGTGTACCCGTCACCACGACATCGCCCAGAAGCACACCTGCTGCGAGCGAAAAGTTTGCTGTATTTTGTCCACCTGCCGTCACCGTCACTGCTTGTTGCTTCGCTTCATAACCGGCATAACTTGCCTCTAGGGTATAGTCTCCCGCAGGAAGTTCGATACTGAAATTTCCATCAAGGTCTGTTACAGTACCTTTGCCCTCTCCAAGTACTTCAATGGTAGCACCAATCAAAGGTCCGTCTTCATCAGAGAGATTCCCTTTTATCATTCCGTTTTGTGCGCTTAATGTGTAGGCACATAGCAAGAACAAAAATGAAGGGAGTAACTTAAATAGTAAAGTTGATTTTTTCATAATGTGAATGAAATTAAGTCGGCAGTCTGTCAGTCCATAGTCCGTCGTTGATACGCAAGTTGGTTCACGTTAAAACGGTGGACTGTGAACCGATAGACTGCGAACAAATAATAGTTTAGTAGTTTGAAAAATTGATTAAAGATAGGTATTTCATTGAAATTTGGACTATGTGTTAAGATTTTTTATTAGCTTCAAGTACGAAATCCAATAAGGTATTTTGTTTATTTGTGATAATTTTATTTTTGAAAAAAAAACAAATATCGAATTTTATTTTCAAACTAAAATCGTAGTGTATACCTCCGGTTTGCTTGCAGATAGTACGCGAGTCGGAAGCCGGAGGCATTAGGCTACGCTTGTATTACGCTTAGAAATGAAGCAAAAAACAATAGGAATAATCGGTGGCATGGGACCACTCGGAGGGATAGATGTCAATAAAAAAATCTATTTCAATACGATAGCAGATGTCGATAAAAATCATCTGAATATCGTACATTTATCACTTAGTAATGACATTCCTGACAGGACGGAGTTTTTATTGGGAAAATGTAGTGAGAATACGGCGATTAGTGTAGCAGAAAAAGTACGCGATTATCCATTTGATGTGGTGGGGGTGGCGTGCAATACCTTCCATTCGCCCAAGATTTTTGAGGTGTTTGAAGCTGAATTAAAAACACGAAATCCTGTGCCGCAAATCGTACATTTACCAGAAGAAGTACGGAAAGAAACAGAGGGGAGATTTGCCCATAAAACTCTAGGTGTACTTTGTACAATGGGAACTTACAAAACGAAAATTTATCAAAATATTTTTAATAATTCTTCTGTCAAATTACAATTTCCTGATGAAGATGACCGCGAGGCAGTCCACACAGCTATTTATAACATTAAACAAACCGGCAAGCTCAATTCTACTGATAAACAAGCAATTGAACAAGCCGCAGCACGTATGTCGGGTGTGAGTGCGCTAGCCTTGGCTTGTACGGAATTGCCTTGGGTAGCGGACGAGCTTGAGTTTGCTGTTCCGATGATTGATGCGAATCGGACATTGGCGAGGGCATTGATATACGCAGTGGCACCGGAGCAGTTGAAGGGTGATTAATAGGATGATCAACACACCGCATAATGTGGAGCAGGATTGGAACGAAATCATCCGAGAAGCACGGGAAAATATTATTGAGAAAGTCAGCCTGATTCTGCTTTGTTTGTTGTCGGCGAAGATAGCGGCGGGGCTGATTGAGGAAGATAACAAATCAAGCAATAACGAAACTATGAAGGACGCTCCATTTTTTGCTCATAATGAAGACTTCGTTGTCTTCGGCACTCAACACCTCATCCCCATGCTGCTCATGCTAATACTTTGTATTGCGCTGCCTATTATTGCAAAGCGATACTGGAGCAAAAAAACACAACTCATGGTGAGTCGTGTTATGGCTGTGCTGATATGTTTTTGGTTATTGTTGTATACCGCTATATTCATTGCTCTTGGTGAATTTGACCCTAAAATCCACCTGCCTGTCGGCTTTTGTAGTCTGATAGCTCTCCTTCTTCCTTTTCTGATGTGGAATCCGAATTATCGCGTACATGAAGTGTTTTATTTCTGGATTCTAAGCGGTCCGGTGCAAGCCATTCTCACGCCGGAATTGTATGATGGTTTCCCGAATTTTGCCTACCTAAAATATTGGATAGTTCATTGTGGATTAGTGGTTTATGTGATTTATGCGACGGTAGTTTTTGATTTCAAACCGACTTTGAAAAGTATTTGGCGAGCGTTTTTAATGATTCAGGTGTATACGATTTTTGCACTTGTTGTCAATTTTATCTTAGGCGCAAATTACGGTTATATCTCGCACAAACCATCTACCGCTTCGGTGCTTGATTATCTTGGTGATTGGCCCTGGTATGTTTTCGGTGGTCAATTGGTGGGTTTGGTGATTTTCTTTATTGCTTATTTGCCAGTGGGTTTGACAAGGAAGCGACAGGTAAAAGCAGGATAAATATCGGGAAAATCTTTCGCTTGACATTCTTTTGCTAAATAGCTGTTTTTTGTATATTTACAAGATCGAAATCTGGCTATCATTTAGCCTCCTATTAAGCATATAAACCATTAAAATGAATGCAATATTTAAAATCAGCGAAAACGGACTCAAAGAACTTCAAAAAGCAACCCTTAAAAGAACCGCCGCAATTTTTCTGCCCATAGCAATCATAGCAATACTGCTTAATTACTATCAAAACGGAGAGCAATCGGAAAACCTGATGGTAATTTTATTACTCATTCCAATCATAGGCATATCAGGTGGCATAGGTGTTTTTATAGGAATGAAAAGACAGAAACAGGCATTTGAAAGTTATACCTTGACGATAAATAACCAAGAAATCATCAGAGAACAACTGAACACACCTACTATTCATCTTCCTTTTTCAGATGTACAATCCATTGATGAAAATTCTAAGGGTTTTTCCATTAGAAGTTCATCTTCTGCAAAGGACATCATTCTGATTCCCCCCCAAATAGATGATATTGATAAACTTAGAGAAATGCTGTCGCGTATTCAGCCAATTGGAGGTGAAGTTGAAAAAACATTTATAGAGAAAAATTCAAATGCCTTAACCATAATATCTGTCGGATTGATATTTGCTACATTAGCCTCGAACAACAAACTCGTTGTAGGTATTTGCGGTGTGTTGGTTTTATTATTAATGGTATATTCGTTTTATGAGATTCAGACCAATAAAAATATTGACAGCAAAACCAAAAATACGTCTTGGTTCATATTATTCGTACTCATTTCTATCACTGCCAAGATATATGTTGTGTTAACATCATAAGATTAAGTGAAGACAAGGCTTCACGAATTTCCCAACTCCCGCATCCCCTTCCACACAATCTCCAAATCACTATCCACTGTATAATCTTTTGCATAAATAAAATTCAAACGGCGGATGGTGGGTTCGTTTAATGTCTTGATTTTCAGGGCATCCAATGGCGACAATACGCCTTTACGTATCGGGGGTAGAGACGCAAAATTTTGCGTCTCTACCCCCGATACGGGCGCGTAGCCGACCCATGTTTTTTGTCCGAATAATACCGCGAAAATATTTCGTACAAAACCAATTTTATTTTTTATAATGAAAATTAAGATAGGTAAAAATACAGCAAACACTATGCACAAACCCAAATCAATCACCCGTTTATTGCGCCGACTCATGGGCGTGACAATTCTGAATTGAATATCAATCGTATACAGGTCGCCCGCAGTATTTTTTGAATTGCTGCCAATGACGCTGAGGCTTTTTTCCGGTACAATTTTGTAATCCGGCTCGGTACCGAGTCGGGTCATCCACTGCATGATGTCTTGTGCCGAAATATCCTTTGCACAAAAAATAATTTCGTTGATTTTGTACACATGCACCACCTCGTCCAATTGACGAATACTGCCTAAAAAACGCGCATTATCATAGTCTTTTTCCGGCGAAATCGTACCAATAATATTTTGCTCCACTTGTGCCTGATGCAGCAAAGCCACCACACGTTCACTCTCTTCCGCACTGCCTACGATGACCATATTATTACGTGGATTTTCGCTGATTTTTAGGTTTTTATATTTTAAAAAATGTAATAACACTCGCAATCCCCACAAAGAAAACATACCCCACACTGCACCCAACACAATCAATGCCCGCGAACTCCGATAATCCATTGGCAAAAAACCATAGACCGCCGCCAACAGTACCGTCCCGACGGCAAGCCCACGCACGAGTCGCCGCGCACTACGCGGATTGTCGTATCCGCCACTAAAATACACCGTAGTCAACCAAATGATGATGTACAGTGGCACATTGAACGTCATATAAGTCGGGCGGAAATAGTTGGGGGTGTTATACACATAATTTGCCCAAAAATCTTTGAGGAAATACATGCCCACAAAAATCAATAAAGCATCCAACAACGGCAAATATATCTTTCTCGCAAAATTCGTAATTAGCGTGAGAAAAGCGCGGAAGTAAATCGCAAATTGGAGCAGCAATACAAAGGCACGCGCCTTATCGCCCTTAAAGTGTTTTTTTGCAAAAATAATCATCGCATTATAAAAGACACGCACATAATTGAGGCTGCCTTTTTTGGTGCTTTCTCCTTTATAATGAATAATCGTCGTATTGCCGTAATAATAATTTTTAAAACCCGCTTTTACAATACGATACGACAGGTCAATATCTTCGCCATACATAAAAAAAGTTTCGTCGAGCAAGCCGATTTTATCCAAGACCGACTTACGCAGGAGCATATACGCACCCGCCAAAACATCAACTTCATGCACCTCGTCTTTATCCAAAAAGCCAAGGTGATAGCGCCCGAAAGTCCGCGATTTTGGCAACAAACGCGACAAGCCAAACATCTTGTAAAATGCCACCGAAGGCGAAGGAAAACCACGTTTGGATTCGGGTAGGAAATTGCCTTTTCCGTCAATCATTTTTACGCCCAAACCGCCTGCATCCGGTGTGGCATCCATAAACGCCACCGTTTTTTCAAAGGTATCCTCTTCGACTACGGTATCGGGATTGAGCAGCAAAATGTACTCACCACGCGCCTCACGTATCGCCTGATTATTGGCTATTGCAAAGCCCGGATTGTTGGTATTGGCAATGAGTCGCACTTCAGGAAATTGCTCGCGTACCATCGCTACCGAATCATCTACCGAATTATTGTCTACCACAAATACCTCTGCATCAATATTTTCGACAGCCTTACGCACAGATAGTAAAGCCTGTTCAAGAAAATACTTGACATTGTAATTGACGATGATGATGCTTAATTTCATGATAAACGAAAAACGATTTTTCAAATCGTCTGCGTATAGTAGATGATTAAAAAAACGTTTTACGGTGGGCAAAGTTACACATTTAAATTTTTTAGCGAAGTCAGAATATTTTGCTTATATTGCAATTCAGTTTAAACAATTGTGATTACCAAATTTTAAACATCTTCATCATGTTGAAAAAATTGTATTATTCATTCTACTTGTGGATAGAGGCGTTTTTTGGTCAATCCGATACTAGCCCTCCTCCCCAAAAAGAGAAGATTGAAAGTAACCGGACAAGTACATCGAGCATTATATCAGGCGAAGGCAAACCCGTTCAATCTTTTTCTGTAAAAGTATTAAACTGGGACGAAAGTACAGTAAAAACAGAATGGCTCATCAACAAAGAAGAAGAAAAATATCAAGTAAGATATTTTCCAATAGAAATTTTTGAGAATAAAGAACACTTATTAGAACATGGACATTTCTTAAAAGCGTTTCTATACATCTCAAGTGGACAAATGACCATTGAATTTGTAGATGGCACCGATTTAGTTCCAAAATCAGACTTTCCCGATGATTATATGCTCACAGATTTAGATTCAAAACTTTTTAAATTTAAATAAATTGGTCACACTAAAATTCAAAGATGTTGGACAAGGTGATTCAATTCTACTTATTTGGGAAGAAAACGGCAGAAAAAAAATAGGAATTATTGACTGTCATAGGTATCAAGGTACTAACCCAATTCTTAATGAAGTGTCAACAATAGATATGGATTTTGACATAGTGTTCATTATCATCTCTCACGGACATCAAGACCATTATTCAGGTGTAAAAGAACTACTGAACTATTGCAAAAAAAATAATATCAGTATAGGTTGTTTTATCTCCACACTACATTCCACCCAATTCGAGTTTTTGAAAATTACAGCATCTAGGAACGAGCGCAAATCCGTTACTGAATTGATAACAATGGTCAATGCTCTTGAAAAAGATGGAGTCATTGCTGACATGTTTCCTGCCTACAACACAATTATAAAGTTTGATATTGAAGACTTTTCGTTAGAATGTATCTATCCGGGACAGCAGAATTACACGACTTTAGGCAACCAACTTAATAAATATTTGAAAGGGCAGATAAAAACTCAGCCTGATTTGAACTATATATCAACAATATTTAAACTAACCAACAGGTCTTTGTACGGATTACTAACCTCTGATTGTTTGAAAGAAAGCCTTGATATTATTGAGAAAAAAGACCAAGATATACGAAATAAAGAATTGCACTTGGCGCAAGTTCCACATCATGGCTCAAAGAACAATCACAATCAGCGGTTTTGGGAAAATCGCAAAAGGATAGCCAATTGTCCGGCAGTTATCAGTGTAGGAGAATCTAGGCATAGTTTGCCAAATGAGGAGGTAGTTCAGAGTTTTAGTGATTTAGGGTATAAGATTTATTCAACCAACTATATTTATGGGATAAAATCTTATATCGAAGGTAGAAACGTGACAAGAGATTACACTTATGCACTTGATTTATTTGGTGAAGCAGCAGACGAATACAGCATTAAAAAATCAGACCAATTTAGAGGCGACAAAGTCTTTCATTTGAAAGAAACCAGTATTGACTATATTCCACAGAGTTAGCCGTTCAGTATTTTTTCAGACGTTCAAGTAGATGATACTCAAGGGCTAATTTTTCTTTTAAACGTGCCAGTTGTGAATCATTGATATTCAACTCAATATCATATTTTTTTTGATGCGAAAGCGGTAGTTCGAGATTCAATCGGGCAGATAAATGGGCAATGCCTTGTTCCATATTTTCCGTAAAAAAATAATACGAACAGGCGCGTATACGTTCTTCTGCTTCTTCTACATTATAATTTTTTGAAAACATGTATAATTGATTCATTAAATGTTTTTTAGGAATATTTTTCAGAAAATCATCTAACGAATTGCCCAGCCACATGCCCTCTACACGCATACACGGATGCGCGATATTGTTTTCCTGATAATAACGCAGCATTTTGTAGTGAGAAATGACCCGACGCACAGGGTCGCGCAAGCAAGTGAATGTAAATGTATTTTTCGGAAGATGAAGCGCGTGTGCGGGCATATGCGAGAAAGCATAAAAATATTTCCCTCCCTCAATCAACCGTTTGTTCCAACCAACAAATACACGCTCATTGGCTATCAAGCGATTATTTTTTTTATTGGCTAATTGTTGGTAAAAATCATCTACAGTAGGAATCGCAGCATTGGAAAGGAAAGCAAAATTGATGCTTGTGCCACCTGTTTTTCGGATGTGGTGGTGGTAGATGGGGGGAGTGCTTTGTTGTTGAAACAAGTACTTTGCCTGTTGGTTCTCTTTGAAGTAAGAAAAAGATGTAAAGAAATTTTTCATCAAAATAAATACGGGAATTGCCACACTTTTTCAAGTCGAGCGACGAGAGGCACAAACCAAAATAATATTCGTATCCAAAACGACTCGTTTTTTCATGGTTACGATTTCTTACGACGAAGTTTGGTGTTGAGCAATTCATCCATTTTTTCCTCATTCCAGCCCTCTTCTTCCCAAACTTTGTCCGCTTCATCCATAAAAATATTGGCAAAAAATTCGGAAAGATGTTGTCGCAAACGCTTCAAATCCTCCTCCGACAAATCATGCCGAAAGGTCTTGATGATTTCCAAT
>CALCMV010000073.1 GCA_937967535.1 uncultured Saprospiraceae bacterium | reverse complement strand
ATTTAAAATAAAATTTTGTTTAACATCTTTTTATAACAATAAATCCAAATTTAATTTTAAAAAATTTTAATTTTCTTATTTCCATTTACGCGAAATGTGAAATGTTTATTCCTGAAAAATGTCATTGTCTTTTGAGACATCTCAAAGTCTAAAAATTGTTTTTAAGCAAGTATTATATATTTTAAAAAGCATAATTAGATTTTTATGTTCAGAAAATAAACCTTTTTATGGAGACCTTTTTCACCATACAAAGTCCACAACTAACTAATAACCAATCACTAATTAACTAATTACTAAGCCCAACTTAAAAGCATGTATTACCCGTTCCTAACGCGACACGGGCTGGAAGCACCGTGCTACATTGTTACTTCACAAATACCTTTATGCCATGCTTAGGGCGCAAGGTAATCAATGCCTCCGGCACTACAAGGTGTTCGGTATCCAATTCAAAATCAAAGCCTTGCACCATCATCATAATAATGAGTTGAATTTCCATCAGTGCAAAATTATTGCCGATACACATGCGCGGACCAAGACCGAATGGCATATAAACACCTCTGTGCCGTTCTTTAGTGCGTTCCGGTGCGAAGCGGTCAGGGTCAAATTGGTTGGGATTTTCCCAATAACGCTCGTCGCGATGCAGATTGGAGATGGAGACGATGACAATTCCATTCTTAGGAATCGGGTAGCCTAGAGCCTCGTCGTCATTGAGGGCTTCGCGCCCCATCACCCATGCAGGCGGGTAGAGGCGCATAGATTCCTCCATCACCTGACGCGCAAAAGGCATCGCCCGAAGGTCGGCAAGTGTCGGGCGACGATTGCCGAGTGTACTGCGAACTTCGTCTTTGAGGCGTTCATAAATCTCAGGATGTTGGGTCAGCAAATACCAAGTCCACGAAAGCGCGTTGGCAGAAGTTTCGTGTCCGGCTACGTAGATTGTGATAAGTTCGTCGCGGAGTTGTTGGTCGCTCATTTGCTCGCCGGTATCTTCGTCGCGGGCTTCGAATAGCATGGAGAGGAGGTGATTTTCACCGCCTGTTTTTTCTTCGCGGTATTTGTTGATTATATCATATACGACCTTATCGAATCGTTGGAGGTCATTTTTAAATTGGCGGTGCTTGCCGTTTATATATGCCATAGGTGTTGCCCAAGGATAGCGAATCCGGCGCACGATGTACTTTTGTGACCGACTGATAGTTTGCTGAATATCAATATTGTCACCGTATCTATTGCCGCCAAGCAGGGTGTCAAGTGCCACATCGGAAGTGACAATATTCATTTCTGATGTGATGTTGATGGATGTTTTGCTGCCGCGATGTTGCTCAAAATTGCTTACAAAACGCCCCGTAGTTTCTACCATTGTATCAAACAATCCTTCAAGGCGTTTTTTGTAAAAAGCGGGTTGTGCAAGGCGGCGTTGTGCCATCCACGATTCGCCTTCATTCATCAACAAGCCGTTGCCGAGTGCCATTTTTAGCTTGCGATAAGCCAAATCTTTGATATAATTTTTGTTATTCGTTTGCAATACGTGACGAATCACTTCGGGATTGGATGTGACCATTGCTTTTTGGAAAATCAAATCCAAATGAAAGGTATCACCAAATTTTTTCTTGTACTTACGCAATTGTGTGGGCGGGTCGGCACGAAAGGCGCGAAGGTCGGCAAAGCGTCCGTCTAAACGGGCTGTTGGGATAGATTTTGTGGCAATTTTTACCATTTCGATGAGTTGTTGTGTTGATGTATTTTTGTGTACCTGTTATTTTTTTTGTGTAAAAATAAGAAAAACACATCAGTACAACAACACATCAGCACATCAAGGTGCAGGACAGATTTTTAATTTCATAAAAAATATTTTGATGAGTCTCCCCTAATGACTGCTTTACAGATTGACCGCGAATACCGTACCGATGACTTTAGCCATCGCAAGAGTAAAATATAAATTTATAATAATATAAATTTCAATTATTTAAAAATTAAAATAAAATTTATCTGATAACTAAAGTCGTTCAACACACGCTCACTCCTTAACCCACTTTCCTTGTGATACGATTTCTCCTTCACGCTCCAATACATACGTATACATACCCACAGGCAGATGGCGCACATCTACGGGGCGATTATTCGGTATTTTCTCTTGAAAAATGACCTTGCCGAGTCCATCAAAAAATGAGACATCGTACATACTCGCTTCGCCTGTATCGAAGAAAATGTAATTGGAGGTGGGATTGGGATAGACGGTGATATTTGTGCTAGTTTCGGGTGTGGTGGTGGAGGTGAGTAAGCCGTCAGGATTAACTTTGAGGATATGAATGTCATAGTCAAAAAAGCCGGTAAATGCATAGCGACGGCTATATATGAGGCATCCACCGTCTTGCGTAGCAAGTACGCCTTCCATCACGTAGAAAGCATCACCGCCGTAGTATCTTGTCCAATTGAGATTAAGGTCTTCGTCGTATTGAGAGAGTATAAGCCAACCGGGATATTCCGACAAGAAAGGATGTGTATCAAAGTTGCGCTGCCAGCCACCACAGTAAATTTTATCAGGATATACAAAATCAAGACTTTGAGTGAGGGCAGTGACTTCTGTGGAGTCAGGTGTGCCGAATACTCCGCTTGCAAGGACTTTGTCGGTATGACGGATTTTTTTGATACCGATATTATCATTATTAGAAGCGAATATCTCATGTGTACCTGACATAAAATAGGTAGAATCATCCAGTCTCTTCATTGTATTATCAGCGCCAAAAAGAACGTCTAATTCAAATGGTGCAACAATAGTATCAACTTCCAAGTCACTATTAATTAGTGCTACCCCTCTGCTACTAACTTTCAATATAAAACCTGTATTATCGTTTTTTTCCATGATTGCGGTAGGTTTCGAGATAAGCCCCTCGTATTCATTTTCTTGTAAAAGTTCACCATTTCTGTTTATCACTGCCACATAACCATGAAAATAAGGACCTCCGCTATGTATGAATCCTGTAATCGTGTATCTATCACCAGATATTTTTTGCACATCTGTTATATTTAGCAAATCGTACCCTTCGCCAATAAGTTTATGTTCGATAACTGAAAAATCGTCTGCAAAAATACTATACCATAATCTTGTTGTCAGTTCATCTCTATCTCCTTCACTACTAATTGCTACTATGGTATCCTCCCTAATTTCTATATATAAAGTTGAAGAAGAAAGTGTATCAATATATGGAAAATCAGCAGTTTGGATGAGTTCTCCTTCCCGTGAAAATTCTCTAATCAGTGTGCGATAGTTCGCTTCTACATCTTCCCCGTAAGTTGATACAGAAATGAAGTGACCGTTTTCTTTTTCTATCATATATGTAGGTACTTCTATGTCAAGTGCAGTTTGAGTAAACTCAAAAGTTTGAGCATAAGCAGTTAAATTAACAATTAGTAACACAGGTAAAATAAGGTATTTCATAAGTCTATCATTAGGTAGGTAGTGGAGACCAAACGCCTCCACTACCATTGGTGATTACATTGGAAGTATTTCTATCGTAGGATAAGGAGTAACTGGACTCGTTATTATCTCACCATAGGAAAACATCGGCAAATGCGAGTAGAAAAACACATTAAAAGGTAGCTGGTTAAAGTTACCCCATTCTTCTTCAACATTGACCAAGATAAAATCTTTACCTGATGGACGTCTATCTTCCATTACTTGAATTAACCCATCATAGTAGAAATCCATATCGCTAGGAGATAAACAAGCCTTGTCATCAAAATTATCGAACTCTGGATTGTTGAAGTATATGAGATATTCCCGATTATTATCGTTGGGTGTGTCATCATTGGAATTTGGATAAAAGAATGGGAATATATCCGGTTCATTAACATCTGGTATAACAATTTCAACGTTTGTGGTATACCACGGTATCTGACAAAAAATAGGCGGTCCGGCTGTACAACTAGTTAATAGTCCAGTATTGTTGAGTGCAAGAACTCTACTATTAGCCTCAAATGCCAATTCAGTATTCGCAGCTCGCCCCACATTCGGAGGAACTGTACTAGCATCAGGTCCACAAGTGCCACCACCACCAGTGCCAAATGCTCCCCAAAACCAATGCAAATCAAATCCGGCACTCAACTCTTCCAGTGTTCCCGTACCTACTTGCGTAGTAAGGATAAGCGTATTTGAATCTCCTGTATTTTCAGCGACATCTACCAATACGGGCAGTCGGTTATCGACAGGTAAGCTGTAAAAATGCTCCGAAAACTTGGTCACAGCTTCATCATAGAAAGCCTGTACTTCAATACCTGACATCATACTGCCAGAATGGGCAATGGCTATCGTATCAGACTGTGTATGTAGTTGCTCAAACTTATGCGCTACATTCGTATATGTGCGATTTAGTTTAGCTTCTACCGACCATACGACATTCTTCACCAGCATTGGCTCCAGAAAATCCGGTCGCGGATTGTCCAGATAGGCTTCAAAATCATTAATTGCCTGCTCCACATCCGGTGCAGGTGCGGCATTTTCGAGGGTAAAGGGGTGGAGAGTTTCAGGTTCGGTGGGTGGGTCAGGCTCACATGCCATAATACCTAGTGACCAACAAATAATGGTCAAAAAAAATAGGTTTTTCAAATTCATTTTAATAAGTTTACGTTGTTAACAAAATTTGCAGTCCCATTAATTTCGGTCTGCAATGATTTTTTGCCGTGTTGCTTCGCCAAAAGCACACGGCATTTCTTTTTTCATGCGATTTCCTGCTCATACGCATAGGCGTACAAGCGTACTTTCGCTGCTACCATAGGCATAGCGTTTTAAATGTTGATATAATTGAAAAATATTTGGTAAGACCGTCTTTTATAAAGGTGCTTGAATATGGGTCAAACCGTTTTTTGTGCTCAAATTTTGTTTTGTTCTATTTTGTTTCTGTGCAAATATATGTCGTATTTTTTTTTTTTTTCAAAATATTTGAGCATATTTTTTAAAATTTAACATATTTTTTATATCTGTAAACTCAACAAATTTTTGGCGCAGCAAAAAAAATTTGGTTTAGCTGTATGAAATAGTATTTTTTAAGAATAAAATCTATCTAATTTGTAGATTTTTAAAATTTATTATTTAAAATTTCGACTAAAATAAAATCTGTTGAGCTTTCAGTTTATATTGGTATTCATTAATTTACCTCATAAATCTTATCTAACCCATTACATTTGAAGTCATAAAAAAATGCCCCCATTAACAAGAAATTATAAGCAGATGGCATCATAATTGACCAATCTTAAATGAGTAGATGAGTAAATGATGAAATGAGTAGATAATAATGAATGAATTTGGAATGAATGAGTGAATGAATCACACATTTAATTCATTCATTCAAAATTCACTCACTCATTCATTAGAATTTATTCATTCACTCATTCGAAATTCACTCATTCACTCATTTTTTAGAATATGAAAAAACTATTACTACTTGGATTATATATAAGTTTGGGCTTTGCGATGCAGGCACAAATTACGCTTGGTACGGGGCATATCCCGCAGGTGGGCGACAGATTGTATCTTGGCATTGATTCTACCGAATTTTGGTACGACAACCCGACCTACAACCTCAGTACCGGCGAAAATAAAGACTGGGAATTTAACCTCATTCAGATAGAAACCATGCAGGTCAGAAACTATAAAGAGGCATCGGAAGGTGCGGTGACGGATAGCTTCCCGGATGCCGATATGGTAGGACCCTCTCCCTTTTTTAGCGGCGAAGGCTACTACAAACACGATGCAGACGGCTTGACCCTCTTGGGCTATTTCGGTTCGCCGATTGATATTGTGGAGAATCTGGAATTGACCATTTCATTCGACCCAAGCTATACGGTACTGCCTGCAAACATGACCTACGGCGATACATTTACAGATACTTATGCCTTCCATGAAGAACTCCTCAATGCAAATTTGGAAGTGACCGTTGCAGGTATCACAACGGTGGTCAACTCTGCTATTTTGGATGTCAGTTCTACCGTAGAGTATGTCGCTGATGGTTGGGGAACATTCACTACGCCCTACGGTACTTGGGATGTATTGCGCGTGGTGCAGACCGAGTTTCGTCAGACACAAGGCATGGCACAACTCCCCTTCATCGGTTGGCAGGATTTGGAGGCTTTAGGCTTGGAAGGTTTTGGTGCGGATACCATCGAGACGATTATGTTTCTCAATGATATGGTCAAAGAACCCATCATTGAGTTTGAAATAGACAATGACGGACCAAATGCCGAGCATCGCCCCGCACAAGCTATCCGCTTCAAAATTCCGGCGGAAATTGTAGATGTACAAGCCCCGGACGCAGCGCAAATAGATATGACTGCTTTCCCCAATCCCGCCGTCAATGATGTCAGCATCACCACAAGCGGATTTGATGCCGGAACATACCGTATTAATGTCTACAACATGCTTGGGCGTATCGTCAAACAACAAGCGATTGACATTACAGGCGATAGTAGTTTTCGATTGGATGTATCGGATTTGAGTCAGGGTACTTATCTATACAACATCAGCAATTCGGCAGGTAATGCTTTGATTACGAAACGTTTAGTCATAATTAAACCCTAATTTGAGATTCTCGTTTCTAACAAGAACGCGAATGTGGTATTTGGTACTACATTCGCGTTTTTTTTTGTATTTTCTCATAGAATTGGATATTGAGTATTAACCAACCGAAAAATTGAGTGCAGGACAAATCTTTAATTTTCAATGAAAATAAACCCGTAATGACTGCTTTACAGGCTTGGACGGGAACTCCGTAATGACTGCTTTAGCTGTCAAGTGTACTATTATTTTTATTTGTAATAAATTTAAAAACAACAATTTATAAATTTATTTTTGTATTACTTGACAGCTAAAGCAGTCATTACAGTACACTTATCAAAATATTTTTTATTATTAAAAATTCAAAATTGGCGAACACATTATATTTATTAGTAGAATAAAAATTGCAATAAAATTAATTTGAAATAAAAAATACAAATTAACATAAATTATTGATTGTAAGTGTTTTATCTAACTCCCCGATTTCCGAATTTCCAAAATGTCCAAACCCCGTTCATAGAAATATATTATTAAATTTGAATAAAAAAATACAAGTTTAAACTTATACCATCAACCTTTTCCCAAAAAGGATGTTTGGTGCATATCCATGATAATTATCGGGATAAATTTTAATTTTTTCATCTAATAAAAAAATCAATTATGAAAACGGTACTTAATATTTTACTACTTGCAGTTTTGGTGGTCGGAATAGTCGCTTGCGGCGGCGTAGAAGGCGATAAAGCCAAAACAGGTGAAGCCGAAAAACCAAAGTCAACCCCCACTGACACACAAACCTATATGGTAGGCGGCAATAGTTCGGTAATATGGACAGGCTCAAAACGATTCGTAGGCGGCAAGCATATAGGGACGCTACCCATCAAATCAGGTCGTGTAGAAGTAGCTGACAATCAGATAGTTGGTGGAGAAATGCTGCTAAACATGGCGGGCATTGTCAATACCGACCTTGAAGGTGCAGGCAAAGGAAAATTGGAAGGTCACCTGAAGTCGGCAGACTTTTTTGATGTGGCGAACCACCCAAATGCCAAATTTGAGATTACAAGCACAGAACCACTCGCAGGCGTAGCAGATGCAACGCACAAAGTGAAAGGTAATTTGACGCTGAAAGGCGTGGCTAAGAGCATCGAATTTAACGCAAAAATCGCCACAGCAGGAGACGTGGTAACGGCATCTGCCCCGCAATTTGTGATTGACCGCACACAATGGGGCATCAGCTACGGCAGCACAGATAAAGACTCAGTGGCAGACGACCTGAAAGATAAAGTGATAAGCAATGACATCGGTATCGCATTGACAATTACGGCGAGAAGGGTCACAAATTGATATGCTGATGTTTTGATGATAATAAATAAGAATCCGTATGCAAGTTTTGTATGCGGATTTTTATATTTTTACAGAAACCCCGTAGCATGGTGCTTCCGTACTGACGACTTTCCTGAATCAAGTTGTGGGACAGGTAGCCGTCAAGTAACTGTTTACGAGACGGTTGAAACCGTCTGTACAGAGCAACACGCTCAATTGTCGCCCAAGTGTGGCGACAATTTGTTTGCCATAATCCGCATCGTCCGCTTTTACTCAAACATCTTCTCCAATACTTCCATATTCGTATCTTCGTCAAATATGGCTCTGATAGGAATCGTAAAACCCTGAACACAAGCACATTCGATAATTCCCGTGCCGGATTTAAGGATAAGCTCATAGCTGCCTTGTTCATTCAGGCGGTATTGCTCAATCACTTCTTGTTTAGGTACGATTATCCAATATTCGGCGATACCGTGTGCTTCGTAATCCTGATATTTGATGCCTCTATCGCGTGGTGCAGTGCCTTTTGAGAGAACCTCTACGACCAAATCAGGTGCAGGAAATCGGCTTTGGTCTTTGGTAAATTGGTCGGATGTTGATTTGTCAAAAAAACATATATCGGGTTCGTAATCGTTTCGGGTAAGCGAAATCATCAGCTTTTCATAGCCCACATAACCCAGTTTATTTTTTCGGACATAAATATCCAAAATGCTGTGCAACAAGCCTGTAATATCATTGTGAACTTTCTTTACGGGGGAATGTATGATGATTTCACCATTGATAAATTCTACCTTGTTTTCATCCGTTACTTTGTCGTAAAAATCTAATCGCTTTTTACGTTCTTCCACCAATTGTTGTCCGATTTCTTTTATGATAATCGGTGCATTGGGCATGGAAAGAATGTTGTTGACTAATTCTTGTTGAGTAGTAGCGGTCATATTTTTACTTTTTCTAAGAGAAAACTTTTATACAAGATGCGTTTTTTTCAACTCATTTCCAAATGAAATCTTCTTGGATGTTGGGTCTTTCATTGCTTGTAATTTTTGGTGAATTTACGGGTTTTTGTGTAGATTTTTATTCTATAATTTTTCTTCTTTCAGTGAGAATATATATATTCAACTAGTTCAAAGAATTAACACTTCCCGCTTATTTTTTTATCACTCAAAATTTGGAAATCTCAAAACACATACTTACCTTTATGATATACAAATACTTTTACTGAAAAATTTAACTCATACATCTTAAAAAATTTCGAGCCATGAAAATCATTAGCCTTTATAATTCCCCCCCCCCTTCAATTTAGTAAAATACATATTCGTATATATTGTCCGACACATAAAAAGGATGATACTACCTGATATTCTTATTCCAATCTGATTTTCTCACTTTTCTAAATATCTATGCCTATGAAGCAGCAGGGTGCTGTGCAGGGACAGTCATTATTATGCACAGTGCCAAGCGAAAAACAAAACGCCGTGCCGCTTTCGGGAGGAAAGCTACACGGCAGAGCTCTTGTAGGACATTATAATTCATGGGGAGAGAAGGAGTTGGTATTAATAGTCTTTAATAAAAAATTTGAACTTCTTGATGAGATTGAATTCGGAAAACACAAATACAATAGCGATAAATCTTTTGTAGGGAAAGAGGGCTTATATCTATCCTATGCCCACTACAAGAACCCTGAATACGACAAATATTCTTTAAAATTTGATATTTTGAAAATAGCAAAACATGAATAAACTTCTTCAAATATTACTTTTTAGCATTGCCACTATTATATTTTTTTCTTGTGAAAAACCATTCGAGCGAGAACAAGAATTAATGAGCTATCTAAAAGAAATTCATAGCCTCAAACTTAATGACAAACAACACATCATTATATTACAAACAAATTTCTGTGGGGCTTGCACCAAGAGTGTTGTTGAATATGTATCACAAAAAACAAGCGATACCAAGATACCTGTGACCATAATCTTATCTGAAAACGTAAATAAAGTAGTCAATCAGATTAATGAAAATAAAAATAAATCAACTGATTTACTGATAGACCGTGACTACGGTATAGAAAAATATGGATTAAGATACCCTTCTGATTTATTTTTTACTATTGAGGATAACGATATTGCATTTTGGAGCTACATCACAGAGGATAAATTTAAGAAAATCAATAGGAATATTGGCGAATTGGTTTATTGAATGATAACGAAATATAGACCGCTTCACACATGAGGCGGTTTTTTTTTGCTCAAAACTAAAATAGCATGAATTATCTCGTATATTTATTCCTAAATTTGTGAGTCAACGAATCATTCTAAAATCATACAAATGCAAAACATAAAAAACGACCTATTCCACTTCACTGTAGGTGGTGACGGCATAGGCATATTCACCATAAATCAAGTCAATAATCCGACAAATTTATTCAGCACCGGATTTATCGGAGAATACCTAAAAGTAGCGCACGAAGCCCTTGCGGACGACAGTGTGAAGGGCATGATTATCACGTCGGGACGGAGTATGTTTATGCCCGGTGCGGATTTGCGCGAATTGAAAAATATGGGTGGTCGCGCTGCCGAACAATTTAAGGAAATGATGGAAATGCACGCTGCATTTCGCGCTATCGAAACAGGCGGCAAACCCTTCGTAGCGGCGATAAATGGTACGGCGATGGGCGGTGGTTTGGAGTTGTGTTTGGGTTGTCATCATCGGATTGTATTGAATAATATTAAGATTAAATTGGGCTTCCCTGAGTCGAAAGTCGGCTTGCTGCCCGGCGGTGGCGGTACGGTCAAATTGCCCTATTTGATGGGCTTGCAAAATGCGCTGATGTACCTGATGCAAGGCAAAGAAGTGCGT
>CALCMV010000072.1 GCA_937967535.1 uncultured Saprospiraceae bacterium | reverse complement strand
CCTTGTTCATAGAACAACTCTGATGCTGTATTAACTATTAAATTTCGTGTGTCGCTTTTCATACTAATAAAAACAGACAAGTCTGTACATTTGTTTAGAGCAAATTTGTTTTGAATAAGCATTTCGCGCTGCCGCTACCGTCAAAATAACATCTGAAGACCATTTTGAAAGGAGTGGATGATCTATTCTACTGAACAACGGTTTGTTATAATTCATATTTAATTCATTATCAAATTAATATGAAATTAAAAATTAGAACTAAAATTGGAACGAGGACTATCTCCCCCTTTGGAGGGGGGCGGGGGGTGGACTTTCGGCTGTTTTTCCACCCCCTAACCCCCTCCAAAGGGGGAGATGTATCGTGCTTTCTTTTTTTAATTTCGGGATAAAAAATTAATAATCAGTTAATTACAATTTAAATAAAATTATTGTTCAGTAGAACGTGAATTTTTATTTTTTTTACGAAAAAAATATTTATAAGTAATTTATTTTCAATAAAATAAAAATAAAATTATTTCAAAATAAAAAAAATACGTCCTACAAGCAATTTACATTTTACAATTAATAATATTTTTACTTATTTTCTCCAATAGTATAAGTCAATTTTGCTAAAAATCGTCGTCCGATTATAGGCATATTGGGCAGATAGCGGTATTCGGTATCCAGTACATTGGTCGCTGAGAGGTCAATGGCTAAACCAAAATCGAATTTGTAGCCTACTGCTGCATCTACCAAATTACGTACTTGTGTTTTTTCTCCATTTAGAATATCCGTAGAAAATTGTCCTGCATCTGCAAAGTAAGGGTCATCATGTTGGAAGGAGATATTTCCTCTAAATCCGGTTGGAGGGGTATAATTGACCCCTAATCGGAATTTATTTTCAGGAATATTGAGGTAGGTCGGTAAGGGAGAACCTTCTACACCGACGACATTTTGCAAAAATTCATTTGTATCTATCCAAGAGTAATTGAAAAAGAAGGATAAATCTTGAGTGGCAAAATATTCGAGTCCCAAATCTGCGCCATGGAAGGTACGCTCATCGAAGGTACGATAGCCTGCTGTGAGGTGTGTCACTCCGTTGTCGGGTGTGCCTATTGTCGGTACAGTAGCGTGGAAAGGTAAAGCTCCTATTAACTGTGTCAGTGTGGGACCATCCGGGAATAAGGGAGTATTGATGAAAGCATCGCCACCGGCGGTGTATGCCCCCCCGATGAGTGGCAACAAGGCATCTGCGGTAGCTTGTGCCTGGGCTTCGGGGAGTCCTGCCTGAGAGATAAGTGCCTGTACGAGTGGTTCTGCAATAGCACCTGAAACGGCAGTTCCCAAATCACCGGGCAGGTTTTCGATACCACTAAATACATATGCCGGAGAAATGGCGGTAAACTGCGAGTTGTTGCGCTGCGTAACGCGGTAGATGTCGAAGCTCACCCCGAGTTTTTCGGCGATAAGTCCTTTATAGCCAATCTCAAAGACATCCTCTGTACTGATTTGAGAGATAGGGGCATCAATCGGGCTAAGTGACGAATTGTTAAAGATATTACGCCCGTCCGAAAGTGAACCAGTAAAACCCAGTGTAGTCGGGTCAACACCTGCCAATACCGCCTCAACGATAGGTGCAAGTGGTGCCGTCATGGGGTCAGCCAGCAAGCCTGCTATGATAGCGGCATTGGTGGGGGCAGCTACGGAAGCATATGGTACGCCTGTGGGCAAGCCGGGTGTGCCAATGGGTACTGCGGGAATGTCGGGATTGAACCATTCAATCAGTGGATTATCTGCAAATGCGCGTACCTCTTTATTGCCATGCAACCATACATCAAAACTACCCGGAATGATGGTACTCAATGGGAAGTCAATATTCAACTGTAAGTTGGAAACGGTTGTATTGGAACGGTTGTACGATGCGCGAACGGTATGTTGCGGATTGACTTTGTAGACCAATGCAGCACGCGGTGCAAATGCACCTTCATTAATAAAATTAAATTGGTCGTAACGGGCAGCCAATACCGCATCAAGTTGGTTGGTCAATTTAAATTTACCTTGTACATAACCGCCAAATACGAGGTAAGAATCATCGTCTTCGTTTCTGCCATAGACCAGATTTTCGGTATCTTGCCCTGCAAAACGATAGTCTACACCTACTGTGAAATTAGAATTGAGGAATTTTTTTGCATCAAAATTATACTGTACTTGTGCTTCGAGTTGGTTGCGCTGAACGGGCGTACGAAAGCCCGTTTGGTACAAAAATGTAGGTCTTTCTTTTGTGCCACCGTCATTAGTCACACCAAATACCTGTGCAAAAAGTCCGCCTGCCTGCACACGCGCCTGTCCCCAAAATTCGGTAGATTGAGCAAGCCCTTCGCCTTGTTCGTTATAAAACACAGATGATGCCTGATTGACACCACCCGAAACGGTAATACCAAGATTATCCTGTGGGCGAAATTCCAAAGTAGCATTAGCAGCCGAATTAGACCAGTCATTTTGTAGCGGGTTGCCATCGCCATCCTCGTCCAAATCCTCAAAAGTCAATAGTTGTTCTGGAGGCAGTGTTTCGTCTACTACACCACCGTTGACAGCAGGTTGGAAAATACCTGTTGTGGTCAGCAGGGATATTTGTGCGGCATCTTCAGGGATGTCGGGGTCAAGTGTAAACTCGTTGCCTTGTCGGTGTTGGGCATTGATTTTGAAGCCAAATTTGTCGCTGACTTTGGTAGCATGGCGCACAGCAGCACCAAAAGTATTCAATTCACCGCCCATCAACTCTATGGTTGTACCCGGAAAATCAATCGGATTTTTGGTAATAAAATGCACAACGCCCTGTGTCACCCCCGGTCCGTAGAGTGCCGAACCCGGTCCGCGTACCACCTCTATGCGTTGAAGGTCAATATTGCTGAGTCCTACGGCATCGGTCTGAAATGTACCGATACCGGGACCCACCAAGCTACGATAATCCATAATCGGAAATACGGATGTACCAAATAATCCTGCACCGCCACGCATCGAAATATTGATACGGTTGGCAGATTGTTGTTGGATTTGTACCCCCGGTGTGCTGATAAGATTCCGCGTCGGGTCAGTAGCATTGGCACTTGCTGCAAGCTTACGCGCCGAAATGACGGAGATAGAAGCAGGTGCTTCCTGTACTTTTTCGCGCTTACGCGAAGCAGAAATGACTACATTTTCGCCTATCAAAACCCCTGCTTCTTTTAGCTCTACATTTAAGCGGGAGGCACTCGTAACATCAAGTACTTGGTCTTCGTAACCTACATATGTAACGCGCAATTTCCAGGGAAGGGGTTCATTGCTTGTGAGGCTAAAATTACCATTGATATCGGTAGATGCGCCGGAAGTGGTGCCGTCAATGACGACATTTGCGCCCGGAAGTGGTCCGAATTGGTCTTTTATCGTTCCGTTGACCGTTGTTTGAGCATAAACAGTGACGGTCATCAGTATTAATATTAAACTGTAAAAACCGTTTTGTATCCTTCTTTTCATAGTTGAAATTTTATTTAAATGAGAGACGTGAGGCGCATAGCAAAAGATATAGGACAAGCGATGAGAGCATCAAATATTTTTATAATCAATTGGTAATCAATTGTTTTTTTGTTTAATTTAAAATAAATTAATAATATTTATTTACAATAAAAAAGTAAATTAGTTCTCACATCTAAGGTCTTGTATCTCTCGTTACGCCTGACACCTCGTTTATTTTAAGGCAAAATAGAACTTTTTGATTAATTCTGTATTTATTTTAACAGTAAAATTTTGTTTCTCAAAAATATAATTGTGTAATAGAAAGTTTTGACCTTAACATTTTTTTAAGATTTGGTCTAAACAGGTGGATATTTTCCTAAATTGGATTTTCTATTGCTTATCCGTATATTTGATGTCAGAAACAGGTCTTTTATGAGCAAGTAAATGATGAGAAAAGAAGAAGAAAAACTTATAATTATAGGCAGGTCGGATATTGTAGATTTGCCGAAATTGGAGCTGTACAATATTGAAGCAAAAATTGATACAGGGGCATTTACCTCTGCAATTCATTGTCATAATATTCGCGAAATGAAAACGAAGAAAGGGAAAGCGATTGCTTTTAATCTACTTGACCCTTCGCATCCCGAATACAATGAAAAAGAATTTATATTAAAAAAATACGATAAAAAGACGGTCAAAAGTTCTACCGGACACGCCGAAGACCGCTATGTGGTGAAGACAAAAATCAGGCTGTTCGACAAAATTTACCCCATTCAATTGTCGCTTACAGACCGCAAAGACATGAAATTCCCGATTTTGATTGGTCGAAAATTGTTGATGAATAAATTTATAGTGGATGTATCGAAGGTCAATGTTTCTGCTAATCTTAAAACTGTTATGTAACACGGGCTTCCAACCTGTGTGGTGTTGATTCAGCCAAATATATGCGAGGCGCGGACTGGAAGTGCCGCGCTACATTTCTCATGGAATACCTGATTTTTATAGGATTTACGGTGCTTTTTTTATGGCTTATTTTTCGTCATCAATCGTTTAATGTGAATGGTTTGTCGCGGCAAATGATAGCTTTGGCATTTGGGGCAAAGCTATTGGCGGGTTTGGTTTATATATTTGTACAAGCGCGATTTTATAATGGGGGCGATGCGTACAAATATTTCAAAGGCGGCAAAGTGATTTATGATTCACTGTGGGAAAATCCGATGTATTTTTTGCGTTTGGTCTTTGGTAAAAATGGGGGGTTTGTGGATACGCCGATTTACAAATATGCTTATCATACGGAATGTTGGGATCATTTGGGTTCTTATGCTTTTTGTCGGTTCAATGCCTTGTTGCATCTCATTTCGGGTGGCTATTATAGCGTACATGTGTTGGTGATGGCGGGCTTGGTTTTGGTAGCGGGTTTGAATTTTTATCGCTTGTTGCAGCCTTTGAGATTGATGTCGGATATGTGGCTGTATCTGTTGATTTTCTTTACACCTTCATTGCTCTTTTGGACGGGGGGAATTTATAAAGAAGGTATGGTGTATTTGGGCTTGAGTTGTTGTTTGTTGGGAACTTATCGGGTAGCGAAAAGTGATTTTTCTGTAAAATATTTCTTATTGATAATCATAGGATTAGGACTAATTTTTTTATTTAGAAATTATTTGATAATTCTATTATTACCTGCCCTTTCGCTGCTTTTTTATAGCTCGAAATTTCCGAAAAATGCTTTACTGAAATACTTGCTTGCTTATGCTTTCGGGCTAATTTTGCTCATCACACTCGCGCCGTTTTTACCGGTTAATTTTTATGAAATATTGGCACATCGTCAATGGGCATTTCTCGCAGAAAGTGGCGGTTCGGATTTTGGAGCTACACCACTCGACCCCACACTTGCTTCTATTGCCGCTGCCGCTTCGGGTGGTTTGGTGAATACCTTGTTTCGACCTTTTTTGTGGAACGCCGATGGTGCATTACAAATCGTTTCGGCAATCGGGATTTTGTTGGTATGGGTCTTAGCGATAGTAGCCTTTTTTTTCCGAAAAAAACAATACACTTGGCATCCGGTCACATTGTTTTTGTTGTTTTACGCGCTGTCTAATTTGGTCTTGATTGGAATTTTGGTGTCCAATTCGGGTACGATGCTGCGTTATCGGGTGATTGCGATTCATTTTTTGGTCTTGGTCATCGCGCAGATGATGCGCTTATCTGAACCTAGTTAATATTCAATTTTTTGTCGTAAATTTGGATTGGAGTTTATCAACTCATAAACCAATCATTACGCAATGAGTCAGAAGAAATCTAAAAAGCAATCAAAGAAAGCCACAAAAGCGGCATCACAGCAAGTAGCAAAAACCCAAAAATCTGCAGCAAAAAGCCCTGCGACTTGGTGGCGAAACAGGCATGTCTTGCTTGGACTTGCGGCGATTTTAGTCGTGACTTTTGTGAGTTTTTATCCTTCGCTCAATGCGGGTTTTACGAATTGGGATGATTTGGAATATGTCACCGAAAGCCCGTATATTGTCAATTTGAACGGAGAGAGTATCGCTACGATGTTTACGGAGGAAATTGCATCGAATTATCATCCTTTGACCATCTTTTCTTTAGCATTAAATTATCAAATATCTACCCTGAACCCGGCTTCTTATCATTGGACAAATTTGATTTTGCATTTGTTGAATGTGGTCTTGGTGTTTTGGTTTGTATATTTATTATTTGATAGAAAAATTTGGGGGGCATTATTGGTTGCGTTTTTATTTGCCATTCACCCGATGCACGTAGAATCGGTGGCTTGGATAGCAGAGCGCAAAGATGTTTTGTACACCTTTTTCTTTGTAGCTGCGTTGATTACGTATTTGAATTATTTAAAAAATAAAAAAAATGCGTACTACCTGTATACTCTAATTTTGTTTGTTTTGTCCTGCCTGTCGAAGCCTACGGCGGTGATGCTTCCTGTGATTTTGGTTTTGGTGGATTGGTATAAAAACAGAGAATTTTCAAGCAAAATTTTACTGGAAAAAGTACCGTTTTTTGTGCTTTCTGTCGTGTTTGGTATCATCACGATTATGGTGCAAAGTGATACGGCAGTAGTGGTCGGCGAGTCGGACGCGCACAATCTTTTTGAACGATTTCTCTTTGCTTGTTACGGTACGATGATGTATGTGGTGAAGCTGTTTGTGCCTATCAATTTATCGGCATTTCATCCTTATCCGAAAGGACTTTCGCTGCTGCATTATGTGTCGCCTGTGGTGGTCTTGGGCTTGGGTGGATTGTTGTTGTGGTCGCTAAGACGGACTAAAGTTGTTGCTTTTGGTTTGCTGTTTTATGGGGCGATGATTGCTCTGACACTTCAATTTGTGCAGGTGGGCAATGCGATTATTTCTGACCGATATACTTATGCGGCTTATATTGGTTTATTTTTGATTTTTGGCTATTTGTTGGATGGTTTTTTACAGAAAAAAAATATATCATCGGGAATACGTTATGGGGTCTTGGGAGGTCTTGCGGCTGTTGGGATTTTGTTTTGTGTAATGACTTATCAACGCTGCGATGTATGGCAAAATAGCGGTAATCTTTGGACGAATGTGATTAAACAATACCCCGATTCGCACATCGCACACAATCAGTTGGGCAATTATTATTTTGAAGCGCAACGTTATGATGAGGCTTTGGTACATTTGAATCAGTCGATAGCTTTGAAGCCCATTTATTATAAGGCACGGATTAGTCGCGGTAAGGTATTCAGGCGATTGAAAAAATATCCCGAAGCTCTCACGGATTACAATAAAGCCATTGATTTAGAGCCAAATAGAGATGAGGCGTACAATAATCGCGGCAATATTTATTTTGAAACGCAGCAGTTTGACAAAGCCCTTGCCGACTACCAAAAAGTGACACAACTGAACCCTTCCGAATCAAAAGCCTACGGCAATACAGGCGCGATTTATGCCCAACAAGGCAAATTTCCGCAAGCCCTCGAAAGCCTCAATAAAGCCCTTGCCATGAATCCGGCTTATCAGGATGCTATCGCCAATCGAGGTGTCGTACATGCACAAACGGGCAATCACCAAGCAGCGATTCAGGACTTTAGCCGCGCTATTCAGTTGAATCCGAATAGGGCGAATTTGTACGGTTTTCGTGCAGACTCGTATCAGGCACTTGGGAATATGCAGCAGGCACAGCAGGATAGGCAACGGGCAGCGCAGTTGAAGTAGATTTACTCCACATTAAGGCATCAGTTCATAGTTGCCAGTTCATAGTTCATAGTTTGGTTCTTCTGCATATTTTACGGAAGCGTTATATGTATTGCTTTTTTAACTTTGGGAGTTATGCTCACTCGTCGGACATTTTCAAAATGTCAGACGAGTACATTCGTTTTTTAATTTAAAATAACTTATTTATTTTTATGTT
>CALCMV010000071.1 GCA_937967535.1 uncultured Saprospiraceae bacterium | reverse complement strand
GTCGGCACACTTAGTCTGGGAAAAGTTTAAGTGTGCCGACGCTACGCGCCTTTGGAAAGTAGGGTAAGCCATGTGTTACAAAGTGTGCCAACGCTATGCGCTTAATAAAAAGACACTATATAATATATCAAATTGCCCCTAATACTTTACACACTCTTTTAATTGTAATTTGTTTCTTAGCATATCATTCATGGGAAATAATTTTTGACTTGGCAAATAATGAAGCAATAAAACAATGCAACAATTCACCACAATACTCATTTTCTTCTTCTTTTTATGGGGAAAAAATACCAATGCACAATGCAATGGTCACGAATCCTTGTGCGACAAATCATACGACGAAGTTGCCTATCTCACCACGCATAATGCCTATAATTCCGAACAGGATGACTTCATGTTGCCCAATCAAACCTATGGCATTACACAGCAATTAAATGACGGGGTACGCGGCTTGATGATTGATGTATACAACGAAGACGGTGTACCAACAGTCTATCATGGATTTACTTTTTTGGGAACCGCACTATTTGCGGATAATCTGCTCGAAATCAAGGACTTTCTCATTGCCAATCCGAATGAAATTATTACTATCATTTTGGAATGTTACACCACCGCCGATATTATCGAACAAGCACTTACGGATGCCGGATTGAGCAGTTTTTTATACACAAAAAACGGCGATTGGGCTACACTTCAGCAAATGATTGACAGCAACCAACGCTTAGTCATCTTTACAGACGTGGATGATGCCGGTCCGACTCAAAATTGGTATCATTACGTATGGAATCATGCCGTAGAAACACATTTTTCCGTAAACGATACTGCCGACATCAACTGCGACTACAATCGCGGCGATGCGTGGAATGAGCTTTTTATTTTCAATCATTTCATTACGCATCCGTCCTTCGGTACAGGCTTGCCCGAAGAATCCGAAATTGCCAATTCCAATCCTTTTTTCTTAAATCGTGTATTGGAATGTCAGGAATTTCACAATAAATTTCCTAACTTTATCACCCTAGATTTTTACGAAAAAGGCGATGCACTGCAAGTTGTCAATACACTGAACAGCATCATCACTTCTACTTTATCTATTGATGAAGAAACGGTGTATTGCTTCCCAAATCCCGCGACTAATTTGCTGAATATTAGCGGTATCAACAATATTTTCGCTTATCAATTATACGATATTTCAGGGAAATTATGGCAAAGCGGCAACAGCAACGGCATCGTTCAATTGAATGGATTACCTGATAATATTTACCTCTTAAATGTACAGACAAATTCCGAACAACATCGTTTTAAAATCATTAAAATTAGCCAATAAACCATCCGTAGCACGGTGCTTCCAGCCCGTGTTTCACGTTGGATTAGCTAAAAATACGCGGCACGGGCTGGAAGCACCGTGCTACGATTACGATACAATCACACACTATGTCCAAAGCAAAGTCATACGCCCGAAACAAAGTTACCGAACAATACGATGCTATAATCATTGGTTCGGGGATCGGCGGTATGGCGGCTGCCGGTTATCTCTCCAAACAAGGCAAAAAAGTCCTCGTTTTGGAACGCAACTACACGCCGGGCGGCTTCACCCAAGTCTTCAAACGACGCGATTATGAGTGGGATGTAGGTATACACTATATTGGCGATGTGCATCGTGAACAAACCATGATTCGCAAGCAATTCGATTACCTTAGTGATGGCAAACTTGAATGGGCATACATGGGCGATGTGTATGATAAGGCAATTTTTGGAGATGAGGTCTACGAATTTCGTAGCGGTCTGCAAGAATTTGTGGAGCAGATGTGTGCGTATTTTCCTGACGAAACGGAGGCGATTGAGCGATATGTAACCATGATTTATGAGGCACAACGCTCGCAGGGGACTTATTTTATGGAAAAAGCACTCCCGCGATTTGCCAGTAATTTGATGGGCGGAAGGATGCGAAAAAAAGCCCTCAATTTCAATCGTACCACACTCGAAGTATTACGCGATTTGACGGACAATCAAAAACTTATCGCCGTACTTACTACCCAATTTGGCGATTATGGTCTGCCTCCCGCACAATCGAGTTTTATGATTCATTCGATGGTCGTGAAGCATTATTTTAATGGAGGGAGTTTTCCCATTGGTGGTTCGTCGCGGCTTTTTGATACGATATTGCCAACGGTACAAAATGCAGGCGGCGAAGTCTACATTTCGGCAGAAGTCAAGGAAATTATCGTAAAAAATAATAAAGCTGTTGGTGTTCGCATGGAAGATGAGCGCGAGATTCTTGCACCGCTTGTCATTAGTAGTGCGGGCATTTACAATACCTATAAAAAATTATTGCCCACATCAATAAGCGAAAAAAACGGTTTGGGAGCGCAAGCCGATAAAATAGAACCTTCCGTTGGGCATGTTTGTCTCTATATCGGTTTCAAACATTCTACAGCAGACCTCCAACTCGAAAAACCAAATCTCTGGATTTTTCCTGATAATTATGACCATGATAAAAACATAACCGCCTATCTCGCTGACCCCAATGCAGAACTTCCTGTGGTTTACGTTTCTTTTCCTTCGGCAAAAGACCCCGATTGGGACAATCGCTATCCGGGCAAAGCGACGATTGATGTCATCACACTCGCGCCTTACAGTTGGTACAAAAAATGGGAAGGCACACGCTGGCATCACAGAGGTGAGGAGTACGAAGCCGAAAAGGAAAAACTCTCTCAACGCCTACTCGAAGCACTCTACAAACAAGTGCCACAATTGCGTGAAAAAGTGGATTATTACGAACTCTCCACACCACTCAGCACCCAACATTTTGCCAATTATCACGCAGGCGAATTGTACGGTATCAATCACACGCCGGAGCGATTTGAGCAGAAATTTTTGCGTCCGCAGACACCGATAAAAAATCTTTATTTGACGGGACAAGACGTGATTAGTTGTGGTATAGGTGGTGCCTTGGCAGGTGGTTTGTTGACGGCTTCGGTTATTTTGAAGAAAAATTTGATGAAGGAGTTGTAGAAATGATTGTGTGATTGTAGAATTGTGTGATTGTATTTTATTAGATTTTTCGCTGCGCGAAAAAAAAAGTTCTCAATCATACAATTACGCAATTTCACAATCATTCTCTCCCCTTCAACAATTCTTCCAGTGCATCAAGATGGTCTTTAAATGCTTGTCGTCCGGTAGGTGTGGCGGCGTAGGAAGTCTGAGGCTTGCGCCCGACAAAGCTTTTGCGAACTTCGATGAATTTATTTTTCTCCAAAGTAGACAAATGGCTGGCAAGGTTGCCATCCGTTGCGCCCATTTCTTCTTTGAGCGTTTTGAACGTCAACCAATCATCAACTATCAATAAGGACATGATTGCCAGTCGTTTGTGATTGTCAAAAACCTTATTGAGTTTTTGTAAAACGTCTTTCATTCGCGCTCGTATTTGAAGTACATGTATGCACCATAAACGATGTGCAGCACACCGAATCCGAGCATCCAAAATTGTAAACCATAACCGGGACGATATGCTGCCAACAAACCGAGCAGCATTTCGCAGCCGCCCAACCACCGAATCTCATTGAGCGTATACATCCCGCCCGTATACAATGCCAATCCGTAGAATATCAACATACCCGGCGCAACCATTCCAAAATGCCCTTTGGTGAGCATAATGAGGCAAAACAAACCGCCTACTGCCATCGGTACGGCAGAGTTGAACGCCAATCGTTGGGAGGCTTTCGACCAGATTTTTTTACCGTTCTTTTTAGCTTTTCTATTTGTAAAATATAAACCAAACAGCAGTGCCAACAGCATCACCAAACCCGCATCAAGGATAAGAAAAGTCAGGGGACTCATACCCCATTTTTGAGCCGGAAACTCAATGAGGGCTTGCCTTTCGCTGAATGAAAACGTATCCATTCCCAAGTAAGTCATCATCGCAAACGCACCTATCAATGCCACAATTCCAGCCGATATACCCGCCAAGCCACTCAAAGATAAAAAGCGCGTAGAACGCTCCATCATTGAGCGAATTTCATTGAGATTGGCTAAGTGTTCTTCGTGTCTGTTTGTCATTAGCAATGCTTAAATGGTGAAATGATAGAATGTTTAAATGTTTTTTTAATGCGATAATGCTGCAATGCGACAATAATTTTAGGTTTAAAAAGCACTTTGTTGTGCAAAGTACGGATTTTATAATAGAAATTCCAAATTCCAAGCATCAAATAATAAATCGTTGTAACTACTCACGTTCTTTGTTCGTTGTACTTCGTTCTTTGTTGATTTAGAACATGTTTACAACTTTGAAATTATTCGAGCAAATCATCGTATGTTTTATAATCATTTCAACAAATGATGGCAGCTTTCGGAAGAAATCAACGAAAAACGAAGTACTAAGAACGACGAACCTGAGTAGCGTAATGCCTCCGGCTTGCGCCTCGCGTCCTACCGACAAATTGGAATTTGATACTTATTATTTGACTCTATTGAGTCCCGCTTTTGCTTTCTGATGCAATCCGTTGCGATACTCATCGGGATAAAGGGAGAGACATTTTTGATAAAAAAGGCGAGCTTGGGCAACTTGGTTTTGTGTTTCGTGGATATTACCCGTTTTTAGTGCGGCATTGCAGGCAAAATACCATGATTCGTCTGCACCTTCGTGGATGGTTTTTTGGTAAAAATGAATGGCTTGGTCAAATTGATTCATTTTGTGGTGAATACGCCCTATACGATACGAAAATTCTACACGCTGACGCTTGGTATCAAAATTTTTGGCTGATTTATTTTCCAAAACCGCTAAGGCTTTTTCGTAATATCCGCCATCAAACAGAAGTCTTGCTTTGATGAGGTCGTGATGCGGCAGCGGTCCTTGCGTGGCTTCGAGATAGGCTTTGGCATCGTCTTCAATGATAGATTTGCCTTTTGTGCGGCAATATAGCATTTGAGTCTGATAGCCTTTTATTGAGCCAAAAAGCAATTCATACCAGCCCAATTTTTGATAGGCATCTTTGATGTAATTTTGTCCTCCAAAATTATCAACATATTTTTGCAAATACACATCCGCATCAGTATCCAATCGGTACAATTTTGCCAAGCCGAGCATATAATCCAAGTAGTCAAATTTGTGGTATTGCGCTCCGCGTGGTGCATTTTCCAAGAGGCGAATCGCTTCATCATTATGTCCGGTGTGCATAGCGATATTCGCAAAAATGAACGTTGCTAAAGGGTTGTTTTCTACATCAATATTTGCCTCATGTACCAATTGCCACGACTCCAAATCATTATTGCCAACGTGCATCATCAGCAAGGCATACATGACCACCGTTTCGGTAGCAAATAAAAAATCCGGCTGCACCTCTGCATAGGCGATTACCTCTTGCAATTCACTCGTTCCCTGCTCCAATGTGCCTTCCATACCGACCATTTTCATCACCCATTTATAGTTGTCGGGCATTGTGCCGATGATGGCGTGGAGCAGACCAAGCGTTTTTTTATTTGCCATAAAATCGGGGTATTTTCGGGCGTTTTCTTCTAAGAGTTTGTAGGCGCGGCGTACCTCGCGGGCTGCGGTGATATTTTCTTCAAATTTGAGTCGTGCCAATGCCCAATGCAGCGTGATTTCTGCTTGTGTATACAGGTAGTACGGCGAATTGGAATTGCCGGCACGGATGCGCTTCAGGCGGCGTTCTTTATTGTATTCGAGGCGGTCAAATTCAGCTTTATCTTCATTGATAAAAATCGTGAAGAAATCAATGTAATCTTCAATCAAAAGCGGGAGCAGATTGTCAGGATTGTGGCTTTTTTCGTAGGTGAGTTGGGTACGGGCTTCGTCGAGGCGAAGGCTGAGGCTGAGTTGGTAAGCACTTTCTACATTAGGGCTAAATTCAAATATGCCTTCAGCGCGAAGTGTCAGGGCATTTATCAGAAAAAACATTACTAAAGCCATCGCAAAAGCGCAAGGTTTGAATCCTGCGCTTTTGCGATAGCTTTTGCTATCATTATATTTTAACGAACATTCCATATCGTAAAAAAAACTGCAATCCGAACCCCGAATTGCAGTTTTTTATTTGTCAAAATTTATACCAGAACCTGTGTTAAGTTTAAGTTTAAGTTTAAGAACAAGTTCTCCCGATAGCTATACGGGACAAATTTAAGCCTCCTTCGGAGGGATAATCAACATTGCAAATTTACATGCTTTAAAGAAAATTCATGAATTTTCTCTACATTGTGATTGTGCGCTATTCTTCTGCGGGAACGATGCCCGCGATTTCATTGTCAACAAGTACGCGCCCACAGTGTTCACAGACGATAATTTTTTTGCGTTGTCCGATTTCGAGTTGGATTTGCGGGGGAATTTTATTGAAACAGCCTCCGCAAGCATCGCGCTCTACTGTTACGACTGCCAAGCCGTTGCGGTATGCGCCGCGCACCTTGTCGTAGGCACGTATGAAGCGGTCTTCGATGCCTTTACGCGCTCGCTCGGATTTCTTGTTGAGTTTTTCTTCCTGCTTTTCGGTAGATTGGATGATTTTTTCCAATTCTATCTTCTTATCCACCAGTTCTTTTTCCTTCCCTTCGATACGCTTTTTGGTAGATTCTACCTGTGTGGCTTTTTCCTCAATTAGTTTGCCCGCGCCTTTTTGTTTCTTTTCAGAAAGCTGAATTTCAAGGCGTTGCATTTCCAACTCTTTGGTCAATGCCTCGTATTCGCGGTCATTTTTGACATCTTGGAGTTGCTTATCGTATCGTTCTATCAATGCCTCTGCTTCCTTTGTATTATTGCGGTGCTTGGCGATTTCATCTTCATAGCCCTTGACCGACCCTTCGAGTTTGCTGAGGCGCGTTTTCAATCCTTCTATTTCATCTTCCAAGTCTGCGACTTCCATCGGAAGTTCGCCGCGCAGTACTTTAAGTTCATCAATTTTGGAATCTACTGTTTGCAAGTCAAATAATCCCTGCAATTTTTCTTCCACTGTTTTTTCTTTCTTAGCTTTTGCCATATATTAATGAGTGTCCCGATAGTAGCTATCGGTATAAATGAGTGAATTGATAATGCTCTTAAATGATGAAATGTTACAATGTTTTGAATGAGTAAATAGCTTCACTTTTTTATTTTAAATTTATTAGGGAGAACAAAAATATTTTTTGCGATATGTAATATGTTGATTTTTAAAATTTCAGGAAGCCAACTCGTCAGACATTTTTGAAATGTCAGACGAGAGATATTTCTATTTTAATTTGAATTATTTTTTATAAATTAGTTTATTTATACTGTATAATAATATGATTTTAAATAAATAACAAAAAATGTTGTCGCCTGACATTTCAAAAATGTCCGCCGACTTGCGCCCATCTTCAATTTAAAGATTCAT
>CALCMV010000070.1 GCA_937967535.1 uncultured Saprospiraceae bacterium | reverse complement strand
CCAATCTCGTTAAATCTTCTTTACTTACCGATTTCGAGACTCTTTTTTTATTGGCATTATGACCTATCAAAGATAAATATTTGATACCTTTTCTTGTAGCATCTTTTTGAGCAAATCCCGTACTTTTTGAATCGTGTGATGGACAGTTTTTATTTTCACATTGATAAATACCATTGCGAATTTTATTGGCATTAGAAAGAGAAGTTTGCTCTTGGCAAGCCGGACATTCCACTAAAAAAGTAGTCTCCGTCCACTGTATTTGAATTTGTTCACCTTCATATTCAAAGTAGTAATTATCATACAATACAATCACATAATCAATTAATTCTTTGAATAATACAAATAACGATTTTACATCATCTCCTTTTAGCATCATACTTTCCACCACAAACGTAGAAAGCGGATTCAAATCAAAACCAATAACTTTTCTACCCAGTTTGAGACCCTCATATATCGTTACACCACCGCCGCAAAAAGGGTCAAGCACAAGCTCGCCAGCATTGCTGAATTTTGAAATAATCTGTGCAAATACATTCCATGGTCGCCTTGCAAAATACTTGTGAATCTTGTACGGAGGTGTGTGGGCTTTGGCTTTAATGGGTTCGTATTTTTGGGAATTTTTATCTATCAAATCCAAACTGTCTTTTACCATATTCTGCGATTCCCAAAGAGAAAGTTGGGTTGGCTCAGATACTATTGAGGGATCAACTAGGCTATCAATTTCTTTATAGTATATGGTATGATTAGACATTAATTTTTGTTTGAACGGTTCTCTTTATCGTTTAGCAAATATAGTGAATTTTCCACTTATAGTGTTTGTCTTTCTTGAATAACAAACAGTTTAGTGGTCCAAAACTTGCGACTTGAGCAATATAGGTAGTATTATAGATGTAATACTCAATCATTCCGCACAAAAATCATAAAAATACGGTTTGTACAATCGGCAGTACCTTTCGGGCAATCTGCCTTTGCCCTCTTTAAGGCGTTGGTTGATTTCGACGGAGAGATTGGTCAATTCTATGGAGGCATCGCCATCTTGTTGCTTGTAAAGTTGGTCAAAACGAGCAAGCATACGGTCGGTAATCGTATAGGCGGTTTCGGGAGGAGGGCTGTCAAAAAAATCAGGAGACATAAAAAGAAAACCACCCAAACTCAGCAACAAAAATAATAGAGCCAAGATCTTCAATTTCGTCGTGAAATGAAGCAATGCAGCTATCAGCAAGCAAGCCAATAAAGCCAATAAAATATAGTTATTATTTTTTTTCTTAAAATCTTGTGTGATGTCTTTAAACTGTTCAATTTTATCGTCTATTACATTGTCATTTGTGGTGGGGGACGGTGGTTTGGGTTCTCGTTTTCTTTCTATTTGGATGTTTCGGTTGCGTGGTTGAGTTTTGGGTTTGGGGTCTGGTTGTACCTGTTTTCGGTCTGCGTCTGTGCTGGGTTGAGTGCGGTCTCTGAATTTGTCTACATTGACATAATCGCGGATATTTGTGGTCGTTTTTCGGAAATTTAAAATATTGTCAATCTTAAAACTTCGCCATGATTCGGGCAGGTGCTTGTCGAGAAAAGTCGGGCTTGCTTCGCGTTGATAAGTCACAAAAAGAACGCCTAAAATGAAGGGAATCATCAAAGCTTTGGTCACTATCGTAGAAGCTGAACGCCACCATATAAATATGGTCGGAATCAGTATCCATGCCAACCGGAGAATCGCATGATGATTGTATGCGACATCCACCACCTGATTGTCGCAACTAAAACAAGTGGCACATCTTATCACCCACCAGATAGAGGAAGCCGTCAGCGATAGCCAATCCCAAATAAACCAAAAACTAAACATCGGAATACCTTTAATGAAGGCAACTGCATTGATGAGTATCAGCACCATGATAGGCGCAATCACGAATGCCATGACAGACCCGACAAATGCCCGCGCAACATTGATAGCACGGTTGACACTATTGACCTCCATATAGTTGTTGAGGCGCGAAAGCGCAAAGAGCAACAACAATAAAAGTATCAATCCATACCAATGAGCCTGCAAAAAACCTAAAGGGTCAGACGCAAAAGTTCGGAGTAAATCTCCCCATGTGGTGGCAAGTAATAAAGACACGATTTTAGTTAAAAATAAAAAGAATTTTTAAGTGTAATGTTTTAAAAACCAATATTTAGACCACAAAAATACAACAAAATGTTGTAACCCGCAAATTCCTTGATTTGTTGATTCCTTAGAGCATGTTTAAAGGCTAGCCATTTAACTTTGCCTAAAGCGAATACTCGTCAGACGAATCCCTTTATTCAATGCGAATATTTTATGAGATAAATCACGACATTTCGCAAAAACCTTCGTCAGACGAGTACTATCCCGCAAGCAAACTTAAACGGGTAGCCTGTTTAAATTTTTTCAAACTGATAATCACTCCCGATAGCTATCGGGAATGGTTTTGGCGAGACATCAAAGAGGGAGTTTATAGGGATAAATGACCGATTTGATGTGAAGCCAAGTTCATAAAATGTTGGTTATCAGGCAGAAAAAATTTCAACATGCTCTTAACCCAAGTTGAATAAGTATAAAAGTTGTCAGACGAATCCTTTGCTTAAAGTGAATAGGGTATCAAATAACCGAAGCATTTTAGAACAACATTCATCTGACAACTATGCCAAATTAGATTGAGCATTTTTTAATTTAAAATTATAATTTATATTGCCAATGTCTTCGCCAAATTATGAATGAATGAATTTTGAATGATAAAAAATGTTTAATTTATTAATTAATAATTATCAGCAAAAAACAAAGTAAAATTTAAATTTATTTGTCATTCAAAAATCAAAATTCATTCATTCACTCATTCAATATTATCACCAGCTAAATACACAATAATGAACGAACAAATTATACAACAGACAAAAAAATGGATAGAAAAAGTAGTGATAGGCAATAATTTTTGTCCTTTTGCGGCGCGTGAATTGGCACGGGATAGTATTCGATATGTGGTTTGTGAACAAAAAAATCCTGATATCGAACACCTTGAGGTTTTGTTGGAGGAGTTAAAAGAATTAACTGTGAATCAAGCAATTGAAACGACATTGATTATCTTTAAAGATGATTTTAAAGCCTTTCATTCCTTTTGGGGCTTTGTGAGAACATGTAATCAATTTTTAATTCACTACGAGTATGAGGGGATTTTTCAATTGGCTAATTTTCATCCCGACTATCGCTTTGCAAGGTCGGCGGCAGATGACCCCGCAAATTATACCAATCGCTCGCCTTACCCGATGCTGCACATTCTGCGGGAGGCTTCTGTCGAAAAAGCAATCGCCAATTATCCCGATGCAGAGCAGATTCCGCAGCGCAATATCAAACAAGCCCGCAAGGAAGGACTGACACGCATGAAAAGGCAGTTGAAAGATTGTTTTGACCTTTAAATAATTATAAAAAATTCAATGAAATTTATTATTTTTGTCACATTCAAACACTTAGAGTCCTTCAATTTAGACACTTAAACCATTTTAAAGGATTCTTGATTCACATTCAAAATCATTCAATCATGTTAAACAAACTAATCAATTCAATCAAAGGAGTTTTTAGCTCCGAAAATGTTAACAAAGCAAAAGAAGTCTTGGAAGATGTCAAAGACGTGGCTTCGGATATGGCAGAAAAGGCGGTAGATAAAGCCGGTGATTTGAAAGATGTAGCGATGGAAAGAACGGCAGATTTGCGCGAAAATGCCTCCGAATTTGCCGAAAAAGCTATGGATAAAGCAGGCGATTTGGCAGAAAAAGCAGCCGATAAAGCCGGTGATTTAAAAGATGTAGCGATGGAAAAAACGGCAGATTTGCGCGAAAGTGCTTCCGAAATGGCTGAAAAAGCTATGGATAAAGCAGGCGATTTGAAAGATGTAGCGATGGAAAAAACAGCAGATTTGCGTGAAAGTGCTTCCGAAATGGCTGATAAAGCAGGCGATAAACTCGCTGACGCAAAAGATGCCGTAGCAGATAAAGCAGGAGACATCAAAGACGGTGCTGCCAACCTCACTGATATTGCAGGTGACAAACTCGCAGACGCAGGTAATGCAGTTGCTGACAAAGCAGGAGATTTGAAAGACGGTGCTGCCAACTTAGCCGGCAATGCGGGTGATAAAATCGCCGATGCAGGTGACGCAGCCAAAGGCTCTTTCTCCGACCTCGTAAATGAGGCGAAAGATGTCTTGTCCGGTAAAACAGACAGTGGCATGGAAAAACTAAGCCAAGCCAAAGACGCTGTTGCCGATAATTTGAAAGAGGCGAAAGATGCTTTGGGTGATATTACGGGCGGCGATGCTGTTTCGTAATATATTTATTTCCATGCTATACAAATTATTATAGACCAATAGCCATAAAACAAAAAACCCGTTCTAAATTTACTTTAGAACGGGTTTTTTATTTTTAAAATTGAAACCGTACCGACGACTTTACAGGCTGAGACCGCGAATACCGTACAGGCGAATTTATTCGCCATGTGAAGAATAAACACAATTCGTATAATTTTCATTTACAAATTATTAAAATTAAAAAAATATTTAATTAGCTTTATTTTATAATTGTTTAATAAAAAGTTACTTACATAATACCGAATTTCACAATTCCCCAATGTCCAAAATCCAGTTAAACTGACTTAAAACAAAAGCAACTTTTTTAGCATAAATAGAGTCTAATTTCAGAAGATACCCACCAATCCGATTTTCCCGATATTGATAGTATCCCATTTCAACTTGGTGATTTTACTCATGCTATTATTACT
>CALCMV010000069.1 GCA_937967535.1 uncultured Saprospiraceae bacterium | reverse complement strand
AATGCCAAATTTCGATTTTTACAAAATAAAAAAGACTACACAAAATGTGTAGCCTTTCAAAATGTGGGCGATGAGAGATTCGAACTCCCGACCCCCTCGGTGTAAACGAGGTGCTCTGAACCAGCTGAGCTAATCGCCCTTACCTTATAGTTTTTTCGTCGTGTTTTCCTTCAACGGAGTGCAAAGATAAAAGGTCTTTTTTAAAGTCCCAATTTTTTTGAAGAAAAATAAGATTTTTTTCTTTTTCGTGAAAAACATTTTCTCCTAATCCTTTGAAAAACAATAACTTATTGAACTTGAACTTGAACTTATTATTTATACGGCTGATACTGATAATACTTAGGTCGTGTATCCACCCGCACATGCAGCCAATACACACCAAGCCCGGAGGTGCTCAACCAACGCGGCGTATCGCCAATCGCAGTTTCATACTCCTCTCCCACCATCTTCCAAAATTGCTCTACTTGTCCCTCCGGCGCATTTCTGACGAATGTGGCTAAATGTGTATAATATTTCTCTTCCACAATATCAGTGGGTGCAATCAACTGTGCATCGCCCCCCAAATTCGGAAAAGCTACTACGGGCTTGCCTCGCTTGAAGTATTTCTCAAAATACTTTCGCTCCGGTTGCAATCGCGTAAAGACATCAGCACTCACCAGCACAAACTCAAAGTCCTCATCCAGTTGGTTTTTCGTAACGGGTTTTACTTCCCAAAAATAACCTGCATATGGACTTTCTCTCAAAACATCCGTAAGAAACTGCCTGAATTTCAGCGAGTTTTGCATCAAATCAATCACCTCACGAAAACTTAATATTTTATCATTTTCTGTGAGATGATATTTGGTGATGCGGTCATTTTCTTGTGTCTGTATTTTGTTCCACATAAATTATTATCTGCCAAATTCATCATAAAAGGGATTGATAAATCGCTCATTTCGCGCATAAATCGCGAATACAATTTCCCTAAATTCACTTTTAAATTGCTGCTCAATTACCTCTCGGAAATACCTCGCCATATCAATCAGATTATTCTGAAAAACACCACAACCCCAAGCACCCAACACTAGACAGCGATGTCCATGCCTCAACGAAATAGCCAGTACTTTCGCAATTCTGCGTTTCATAACCGATTCAATTTCAGAAAGCCGATGCGGTTCTTTTCGTTTCACTACGCCTGTATTTACCGCCGGAGCAGTGATGATGCTACAAGATAGCAATTCCTCCAAATTGCTCCCATTTTCATCCTTAAAAATCGGTACACCCGGACTGTAAATCATGTAATCTGTGTAAAAACACGACTTCGTATTGCGGTTTGTCTCATAATATACATCCGCTTGCAAGAGGCTCTTGTACAAGCCCGTAGCGCGTGCAATACTTTCTTCTTGTGCCTGACTACCACCAAGAAAACCACCGCCCGGATTTTTGGCAGAAGCAAAATTGAGGCATAATACATCCTCATTCCCTGCCGCGATTAAATCACGTACTGCGTCTAATGTTGTTTGGTTGGTGACCGATATTTTCGTAGAAATGTCAAGTGGATTTGGTCTTCTATTTTGAAGTAAATCATCAGATGCTTCCGGGCTATACACCTTTGTATTTGCTTCACATTCAGCTTGCAATTCCTTGATAGGAATAGTTTTGTCTGAAGGAGTTACGAAATATCCTTGCTCCATTATTTGTAGTGTTTCTTCTGCGAGTTGTTTTCTGTCGTTTCTACTCATGATTTTATGGTTTTTATATGCTATTTCTTTTCAATAATGTCTTCGCCAAATTTTGAATTATGAATTTTGAATGACAAATTAATTTAAATTTTACTTTGTTTTTTACTGATAATTATTAATTAATAAATTAAATATTTTTTCTTATTCAAAATTTTTCATTCAAAATTTAAAATTGACGAACACATTATTTCAACAATCCTATAATCTAAATAGTTCCCTAATTTGATATTTCTAAAAGTAAAGTTGGGTAAAAATATACACTACATGAAAAAATTATTTTTTGCAATATGAACTAAAATTTGGAGGCAGACTCGCCTTACATTTTGGAAATGCAAGGCGAGTTTTCGGGCAAAATTGAGAGTAACATTATGATTTTAAATTTTTCTCATTTAGAATAGTAAAAATATTATAATTCTGTTAAACTCACTTGCAAATTTCTATGTGTTATTTTGTGTTTTATTTTTGCATAAATGAATGACAAAACAATCAATTCAACAATGATATGATAAGGCAAATTACTATATATGTATTTTTCATTTCATGGGTAATGTTAATTTTTTCTTGTAAAAAACCGGTGGAGTATGATTTCGACCTTGTACGCAAACGGCTGGAAAAAACAGAATACAATTCGCCTGAATGGTGGGCGATTTTGGATGGCATTATCAGAAAATATCCCGACCAACCTTATGCTTATTATCGCAAAGGACGGGCATTGATTCAAGAAGATAAACTTGATAAAGGTTTGGCATATTTAGAAAAAGCCGCTAGGCTCGACCCTTATACATACGCAAATTATTTTGGTTATATAAATCTGACTAAATTAGAAAATTACGAGGTAGCCATTCAATATTTTCAGACTGCTATTGAATATAAAAATCACATTGACCTCGTAGTGCCGGGCAGTGCATACGAGCGTATAGGTATCGCATACAAAGAGATGGAAAATTACGAAAAATCAATTAGCACTTTTGACCGTTACATTCATCAATTTGGCGAGGATGGGGTAGATTTGTATACCTTTATGTATCGCGGGATTGCCAAGACCAATATCGGAGATTTTGAAGGTGCATTGCAGGATTTTGATACGATTATTGGCAAGTGGGAAAAATGCCCCGAAGCCTATTATCGCAAAGGTATCATTTATCACAAAAAGGGTGATAACTCACTGGCTTGCAAGCAATTTAAGAAGGCATTACTCTATCAAAATTATATTCGCGGCAATCCAAGCGGCAAGTATATTGACCAGCTTTATGTGACGGATATTGAGCAAATGTTTGACCTTACTTGTGAGTAGTGGGTTGCGGCTTACCCAACACTCAACTCAAGCATAGCCAAGCACTTTATAAGCTGCCAAGCCTACCCATTCTTTCACCAGCATTTTCCAAGTCGTCAAACTGTGTGCCGTAGGAATAATGAGGTGTTGGGGTGTCCATTTTATTTGGTTGGAAAGGATGTCGGTGGCAAAGGGTGTAAACTGTACGCCCGCTTTACGGAAAGTACGCCCCGCACGCGGGAAGTGAAAGCCCGAAGTGATGAGCAGACAGCGTGCGTCAGGATATTGTTCGCGGAGAATTTTGGCGGTATAAAGGGCATTTTCGCGGGTATTGCGCGAGTTGGGTTCGATGATAATATCGGATGCAGGAATACCAATACGGTCAAGAAATTCTCCGGTAATTTTTCCTTCACTTACTTTCTCGCCCACAACCATAGCGGAGCCACTTGTGACCAGTATTTTGCGGACTTTACCGGTTTTGTAGAGTTCGATGGCATTGGTGAGGCGGTCAGCAGCTTCGCTGAGGTGGAGGCGATCACGCGGGTACTCATTTACGTCGCTGAATCCACCCAAAACTATCGCAATATCATATACGCCCTCCAATTCGCTGACCGGAATCGCCTCACGTTCCCAGCATTTGAGTGAGACATTACTCAATAGTGGATTAGAAAGAATCAGCAATAAAATCAAGCCCCATTTGAAGGCACGACGAGTGCGTTTTTCGCGTTTGCCAAAGAAAGCATACAGAAAAAGCCCAACTATCCAGTTGATAGGTGTGAGCAGAAAAAACAGTGTTTTAGACAGTACAAAAAACATGGCATGTTTTTTTATGTATAAATATAATAAGTGAATGAGTGAGTTTTAACTAATGCACTAAATTTGCATAATCACCTCACAATTAATGTTTTATAAAAAAATATAACAAATGATTTTTACTAAAAAAAATATTTTTATTATAATTATTTTCTCATTAACATTGCTAATATCATGCGATATTGTTACACAAGATAATAATGATACTTCTACTCCAAATCCAATTTTTGTCGCTACTCCTCCTTCATCCTCTAAGGCTGCCGTTCAGTCGGTTTCGGATAAAAGTACGCATAATGTATATAGTTGGTTGTCGGGATTTTCGCCCGAAAATGCTTTGGTGAATCGCATCCCAACATCCTCAAATTTTCAACGTACAAAGCTAGTCAAAAATTCTTTCGGAGATTGGTTGCGCCATTTGCCTTTGAAGCCCGAAGGTACGAAAGTTATGCTACATAATGGCTCAATAAAAGCCAATCAAAACGCCCATTTTGCTGTCATTGATATTGATACCGGCACAGGCGACCTACAGCAATGCGCCGATGCCATCATGCGTCTAAAAGCCGAATATCATTATGGTTTACAGCAATTTGAACAAATACATTTTAATTATACGAGTGGTGATAAGGTGAGTTTTGATGATTGGCGCTATGGCAAAAAGCCGCAGGTTGCGGGCAATAAAGTGACATTTTCATCACGCACAAATAACAGTGATAGCTCATACGAAAACTTCAAACGCTACATGCAAGCCATTTTTTATTATGCAGGTACCTATTCGTTAGAAAAAGAAATGCGGCAAATTCCGATAAATGACATGCAAATAGGTGATGTGTTTATTCAAGGCGGATTTCCCGGTCATGCCGTCGTCGTGGTAGATATGGCAGTGGATGCCGCAAGGGGCGAAAAATTCTTCATGCTGGCACAAAGCTATATGCCCGCACAAGATATGCACATTCTCAAAAACCCGATGAATCGAAATTTAAGTCCGTGGTATTCAGCTAATTTTAAAGGAGAACTATACACCCCCGAATGGACTTTTGAAGCAGGTGATTTGCACAGATTTCGGGATTAATCACTTGGCTTAGTTTTCGTCCCAAGCTAGAGAAAATTCATGATTTTTCTCTAGCTTGGTCATTTTTCTTATAACCATAAGGACAATGCTTGCAAGCATTTTTGCAACAATAACCACGTTCACGCAAGTATTTTTCTGTAAAAACATACAAACCCGCTTCGTTCACGTAGTAATCAATGTCCTCTATTAGTTTTTTCATAATGAAATTAAATGAGTGAATTTTGAATTTTGAATTTTGAATGAATGAATTTTGAATGAATGTTTTTCAACATATTATCTTCTGCGAATTGTCATCGCATTAAATTAGAAAATTAGGTGGAATACATCGTGAATGTTTGAAATATTGATGATAAATGCCTGATTATCAAACCTTATAGGTTTGGTGTTTACTTGACCTTCCACCTAATTTCCTACATGAGCCAATTATTGTTGCCGCCTTCCTCATTATCTTCAATAAATCAAAAATTCATTTGTGTGTTCTTTGAATTTATTCCAAACCTGTTCGTCGGGTGGTGGCACGGTGATTTTGACAAGTTCTTTCTTTATAGGATGCTCAAATTCAAGGGAATACGCATGCAAATGAATCCGTCCATCTTCATTACTTTTCAGTGAATTGTACTTAATATCGCCGCGAATGGGGCAGCCCATTTTCATCAATTGCACCCGAATCTGGTGGGGTCTGCCCGTCAGTGGTTCTACGGCGATGAGGTGGTGATTGTCAATGGAGGCATTGAGGTGATAGTTGAGAATCCCCTCTTTGGAGTTTGGTCTTTTTTTCGTAGTAGCCTTCGCTTGGTTGCGCTCTACATCTTTGGTAATCCAATGCTTCAATTGTCCCGAAAATTCTGCCGGACGGTCGTTGCTAATTGCCCAATATCTCTTCTTGATTTTGCGTTCGCGAAACAGTTCATTCATGCGTCGCAAGCCCTTACTGGTACGCGCAAAGAGTACCAAACCACTCACCGGACGGTCAAGGCGGTGCATGACCCCCAAAAACACCTTGCCCGGTTTGTTATAACGAATTTTGATATATTGTTTGGTCATTTCTACCAATGGCACATCGCCCGTAATATCGCCATGCACCAACCAACCCGCCTGCTTGTATACCCCAATCAGGTGGTTGTCTTCGTATAATACCTTCAAACCTTCCATAATGCAAAGGTACGAAATTTGGATTTTTGTGTTTAATGAATGGAGAGGTCTTTATGATTGGACTTTGGTCAAAATGAGAATTAGGAAATTAGGAAACTCGGCTTAAAGCCATAACTCATTGATAATCAATCAGATAAATTTTATTGCCAAAATAAAACATGTAATTAATTATTTTTCTGTAAAACTCTAAAAAAGAGCGGTTTACCTAATTTCCCAATTCCCCAATTTCCTTTGTCCAAAGTCTAACTATTTACTGGACTTTGGACATTTTGGAAATTAGGTAACTGGGAAATTCGGGTTTAAATCATAAGTAATTGATTATCAGTTATTTAATTTTTATTAAGGTGAAAATATTTAATTAATTAAATTTTATAATTATTTGATAAAAAATAATTTACCTAATACCAAATTTCCTAATTCCCCAATGTCCAAAGTCCAGCTATTTAGTAACGAGTAAATAATAAATCACGATTTGGACGGTTTCTTTTACCCTTATTTTCCTCCTTGAAAATGGTCATTTATCCCGATAAACTCTCATTTCCAAGAAGACTCCGATAGCTATCGGGGA
>CALCMV010000068.1 GCA_937967535.1 uncultured Saprospiraceae bacterium | reverse complement strand
CCAAATTCCAAGCACCAAATCCCAATAAAAATATCGGACATGATTTGGTACTTGTTTTTTGGAATTTGGAATTTGGAATTTATGCCTAAGATAGCAGTTGTCATTCTTAATTTTAATGGAAAACACCATCTGGAAAATTTCTTGCCATCCGTATGTGCGAGTGCGTATGAGGGCGTGGAAATTTGGGTGGCAGACAATGCTTCTACCGACGATTCTATCTCATTTCTACAAACAAATTATCCAAACATAAAATTAATACAACTCCCTCAAAACTACGGCTTTGCGGAAGGTTATAACCAAGCCCTGCGCCAAGTAAAAGCCGATTATTATGTCTTGCTCAATTCGGATGTAGAGGTCACGCCCGATTGGATTCGTCCCATCATCAGTTTAATGGAAAATGACCCGAAAATCGCAGCAGCACAACCCAAAATTTTGGCACACTCGGACAAGCATTTGTTTGAACATGCAGGTGCGGCGGGTGGTTGGATGGATAATTTGGGTTATCCCTTTTGTCGTGGGCGGATTTTATTTCAACGAGAAGCAGATGAGGGGCAATACGACGAAGTGCAAGAGATTTTCTGGGCGAGTGGCGCGGCTATGTTTGTTCGGGCAAACTTGTATCATGAAGCAGGTGCTTTGGACGGCGATTTTTTTGCACATATGGAAGAGATTGATTTGTGTTGGCGGCTCAAACGACTGGGTTACAGCATAGTAGCGCAACCCGCGTCTGTGGTGTATCACGTTGGTGGCGGTACGCTCGACATCGAAAATCCGCGCAAAGCCTTTCTTAATTTCCGCAACAGCCTATTCACATTGATGAAAAATGAAACTGCCGGACGTTTACTTTGGCTGATTCCTGCGAGGTTGTTATTGGATGGAGTGGCAGCAGCGCGTTTTCTCACAGAAGGGAAATTTCGACATATTTGGGCGATACTGCGGGCGCATTTTCATTTCTATTTTGGGATTTTTAAAACATTAAAAAAACGAAAAAATATACGAAAATTAATTAAGCAGAAAAAAATAGGTACTGCGAATACTAAGGGCATTTACAAGGGCAGTATCGTGTGGAGTTTCTTTATTAAAAACAAAAAAACATTCGAGGAGACGGTGGATGGTGGACGGTAGATGGTGGACGGGTAGGACGCGAGACATGGAACGCGAATTTTGCGGATTTTCGCGGATTTTTATTTTGAATTAATGTAAAAACCAACTTTCCATCCATACAAATGCAACTTTCATCGAATGATTTTTATAAAACAAAAAAACTTCTATACATTTGCGTTTCACGAGTTGATGAATTGTTGAGTTGTCGAGTTGATGACTAAACAATACCACAACTCGTCAACACATCAATTATGTTTTTTAAATTTATCTTCGAGAGTATAGTCATGGCTTTTCAGCAATTGGCGGGCAATAAGCTACGGTCATTTTTGTCTTTATTGGGCATCGTGATTGGGATATGGAGTATTATTTCGGTGCTGTCGGCGGTGGATTCATTGGAGATGAATATTCGTGGGAGTTTTGATAAATTGGGAGATGATGTCGTGTATCTCGACAAATTCAGTTGGGGACAAGACCCGGGTACAACCTACTGGAAATGGGTGCGCTATCCCGAACCAAGTTATAAAGATTACGAAGCAATTACGGCAAATGTAAAATCAGCAAAAATCACTTCTTATGCTGCCGTAGTAGGTTCAAAAACAGTAGAATACAAATCAAATAATGTCGAAAACGTCTTTTTTCTTGCCATTACATACGATTTTTCGGAGATGTATAATTTCGATTTTGCAAAGGGGCGTTATTTTACGAATAGCGAGTATCATACCGGCGCAAATCAGGTCGTAATAGGCGCAGTGGCGGCTGAACAATTGTTTGGAAATATAGACCCGATTGGCAAACGCATCAAGGTATCGGGGCGCAAATATACCGTTATCGGCGTACTCGAAAAAGAAGGAAACAGCCTATTGAGTGTGATGAATTTTGACGAAGTGGTTTTGATTCCCGTACCGACCGCACAGAAGTTTATGAATGTCAAACGCAGCCGCAACACCCTCGTCAATGCCAAAGCTGCCGACGACTACTCTATGGAACAACTCGAAGGTGAAGTGACCGCCGCCGTGCGTGGCAACCGCCGCCTCAAACCCAAACAGGAAAGTAATTTCGCGCTGAATAAACTCTCCATTTTGTCCAATGTTTTTGATAGTTTGTTTGCTGTGATTAGTTCAGTGGGTTGGATTATTGGTGGTTTTGCGATATTGGTCGGTGGTTTTGGGGTGGCGAATATTATGTTTGTCTCGGTGAAGGAACGCACCAATATTATCGGTATCAAAAAGGCATTGGGCGCGAAACGCTATATTATTTTGCTGGAGTTTTTGGTGGAGTCAATTGTGCTTTGTCTGATTGGAGGGGCTATGGGCTTAATATTGGTCTATGGCATGGTGTATTTGGCAAATACAGCTTTTGAAGACTTTACATTTTATTTGACGACACAAAACATTATCATCGGCACGGGTTTATCTATATTTATTGGCGTGATTGCCGGATTTATCCCCGCCCTGCAAGCTGCCAATATGAACCCCGTAGATGCGATTAGAGCATAGGCATTGTAGAAAACTAAGTTTAAGTTTAAGTTTAAGTTTAAGTTTAAGTTCAAGTTCAAACTCAAACTCAAATTCAAGTCTCCTTCGGAGGGATAAACAACATTATAAATTTATCGACAACATGTTAGTTTCAAAAAATCACTAAATGCCTAAGAACTATGAACTATGAACTATCTCACTCAAGCCCAAATTCACCGCGCAAAACCTCATAGACCCGATGCACAGGCAAGCCCATTACGGTAGCATAAGAACCATTGATACGCGCCACTTTTACATAACCCAACCATTCCTGAATCCCATACGAACCAGCCTTGTCAAAGGGTTGGCATTGTTCAATATAATACTCAATTTCCGCATCCGTCATATCATTAATATACACCTCTGCGACATCCGAAAACGCCACTTCACGCCCCCGCGAGCGTATGCAAACTCCCGTAATCACGCGGTGCATAGTGCCTGATATTTCTCGTAACATTCGTGCGGCATCCCTTTTGTCTTTCGGTTTGCCGTAAATTTTATTATTGAGAATGACAACGGTATCCGATGTGATGATAATTTCCTCATTTTCAATAAAATCCATTACACCGTCTGCTTTCTTTTTGGCAATAAATTCGGCGACATCATCCACAGGCATTTCCGGCGGAAAAGACTCATCTATCTCTCTTGTTCTGACTTCAAATTCAAAACCTGCCTCGCGCATCAAAAATGACCGACGAGGCGACTTGGATGCTAATATTATTTTTTTCATCATTTATTTATAATTAGACTTTGGACATTTTGGAAATTGGGTAACTGGGAAATTCGGTTTTAAACCGTAAGTAATTGATTATCAGTTATTTAAATTTTATTAAAATAAAAAGATATTTAATTAACTTAATTTTATAATTATTTGATAAAAAACAATTTGCCTAATACCAAATTTCCGAATTCCCCAATATCCAAAGTCCAGTATTTAAGGTTTTGCGAACCATACTCATCCGGTTTCGCCAAAAATAACAAAGTCGCAAATCTCCACAACATTCAAGCGGAAATAACTGCAAATTATCAAAAATTTACATTTTTAATTATCACACAAAATCCTGTTTCATAAAGTTTTTTTAAAAATTTATTTTTAAAAAACCTTAAAATCAACAATTTATAAATAAATAAATAATTTTAAATTTTGCTAGTATTACATGGAATACACTATCAAAATTTCTGATTGTAACGTTTTGCGTTGGTAAAAACATGGCAGCATTTAATGTACTGATTTTTAGCATTTTACGAACCTTACTCGTCGGACATTTTCAAAATGTCCGACGAGACGAATTTTCAATTTAATTTGAACGATTATTAATAAATTGTTTTATTTTTATTTTGTAAATAATTCATTTTAAATAAATAGTACGAAAATGTTGTCGTCTGACATTTTGAAAATGTCCGACGACTTAGGCTTGTCCCGACGAATGACGGGGTTTATCTTCCAATTTAAATTACATCAACAACGCAATCCGTTACAATCAGCAAAATTTTAAATTAATGCTAATTAATATCTAAAAAAAGAGAAAAACATATAGTAAATCTTAATAAAAAATTATATTTGCAATGGTGCTTTTTTAATTGAACATAAAGTCAATAAAATTGCCTGTCACAAATTTTTATTTTACGTTTCTTAGACATCCCCCCATGAATTAATTATTTAAGAGCATATTTAAAATTTTTCTGCCTGATAAGTAACAACATTTCCTCTCAAAATAAATACTCCGCAAAGTATTATTATAAGAATCTATCTTAGATATTAATGTCTTCGCCAAATTATGAATTTTAAATGGTAAATTAATTTAAATTTATTTTTTACTGATAATCAAATATTAATAAATTTTTGTTTAAATTTTTTCATTCAAAATTCAAGAATTGGCGCACACACTAAGTATCTAAGAGCATATTTAAAATTAATCATTATGATACCAAAAATAAACTTTAGTTTACTCTTATATCTTATTATAATCTGCTGTTTTTCAGTAACTAATACATATGCACAGTGCGATGTAAAATTTACTGACGATGGTGGATTGGACAATCCGTATAATGCCAATACGGATACTACATATACCTTTTGTCCTGATGTGGCGGGTGATGTGGTGACGGTTACTTTTACATTTGTTGATATAGAAAGTTCAGCCGGAACGGGGGCGCAGGCAGGATGTTGGGATTTTCTCTCTATATTCAGTGGCAGTGGTACTGCTGCACCATTGCAAGCAGTAGCCTGTGGCGAATTGGACGGTGATGGTGGAGTACCTTCAGACCCGACAAGCCTCCTGCAAGCCGGAGATTTCTTTACCTCTACTTCGGCTGATGGCTGTCTTACCGTTACATTTAGTTCTGATGGTTCGGTGCAGGGAGAGGGATGGGTAGCAGATATTACTTGTGGCCCGCCTCCGGCATGTGTTACACCCACAGGTCTATCGGTCAGCAATATTACAGAAAGTGCTGCTGATTTGACTTGGTCTTCTGCCGAGACTTCATTTAATGTAGAGTGGGGTGTTGCGGGTTTTGCACTTGGCAGTGGAACAGTAGAAAGCGGCGTTGGCAATCCATTTACTTTAAGCGGATTGGCTGCTTCGACAAGCTATGATTACTATGTTTGTGCCGTTTGTGATGATGGTGCAGGCGGTACAATTATCTCAGACTGTACAGGTCCTCAAACTTTTACAACCGATATTGCACCACCTGAATGTGGCGGAATTTTCTTTGATACCGGCGGACCCGTTGGTCAGTATGATAATTCTGCGGATGAGTCTTACACGATTTGCCCGGATACACCGGGTGATGTGGTGACAATTACATTTACTTTTGTAGATATAGAAACTTCAACAGTTGCGGGCATACAAGGCGGATGTTGGGATTTTCTCTCTATTTATAATGGTAGTGATACCTCCACACCGATACAACTAACAGCTTGTGGCGAACTGGATGGTGACGGTAGCGTACCTTCAGACCCGACAAGCCTTCTGCAAGCCGGAGATTTCTTTACCTCTACGGCAGCCGATGGTTGTTTGACCATTACATTCTCGTCAGATGCTTTGGTACAGCAAGACGGTTGGGCAGCAGATATTACTTGTGCGCCACCTGCTGCTTGTGCGCCGCCTGCGGGTTTGATGGCATCAAATATCGGTGGCAGTTCTGCCGAATTATCTTGGGTTTCCGCTGAAACTACTTTTAATATTGAATGGGATACCACAGGCTTTACACCCGGTATGGGTACGATGGTCAATGGTGTCAGCAATCCATTTACACTGACGGGATTGATGCCCGAAACGGACTATGATTACTACGTTTGTGCCGTTTGTGACGATGGTGCGGGCGGGACAATCACCTCTAATTGTACCGGACCATTTTCATTTACTACGGATGTGGCTTGTCCGGCACCTACTGACTTAACCGTTGATAATATCACTGAAACTTCTGCTGATTTATCGTGGACTTCCACTGAAAGTACTTTTGACATAGAATGGGGACCGACAGGTTTTGCGCCCGGTATGGGTACGGCGGTCAATGGGGTCAACAATCCATTTACATTAGGTGGGTTGTCTGCCGGAACTGCCTACGACTATTACGTTTGTGCAATATGTGATGATGGTATGGGCGGTACAATAAACTCAGAATGTGTCGGACCATTTACATTTGCTACGGCTGTACCGGTACCAACTTGTTCAAGTGGACTTTTCTTTGATAATGGAGGTCCGGCTGCACCTTATGCAACCAATTCGAGCGATTCGCTTACGATTTGTCCTGATATGGCGGGTGATATAGTAACAGTAACATTCACTTTTGTAGATATGGAAACTACTACAGGTACAGGAACACAAGGTGGATGTTGGGATTTCCTCTCTATTTATAATGGAAGTGGTACAACAGATACCCTTCAAATGACCGCTTGTGGTGAATTGGATGGAGATGGTGGCACGCCTTCTGTTCCTGAAAGCCTCCTCCAAGCCGGAGATTTCTTTAGCTCTACGGCAGCCGACGGTTGTCTGACCTTTACATTTAGTTCTGATGCTTCGGTGCAAGAACAAGGTTGGGAAGCAACTATCACTTGTGCGCCACCTTCAGATTGTCCTCAACCGTCTGGCATAATTGCGGCGAATATCGGTGGTAATTCTGCCGAATTATCATGGACTTCTGACGAAACTACTTTTGATATTGAATGGGGAATATCGGGCTTCGCACCCGGTACCGGAACGGTGGTCAGCGGAGTCAGCAATCCATTTACACTGACGGGATTGATGCCCGAAACGGACTATGATTACTACGTTTGTGCTGTTTGTGACGATGGTGCAGGGGGGACAATCACCTCCAATTGTACCGGACCATTTACATTTACTACGGATGTGGCTTGTCCGGCACCCACTGACTTAGCCGTTGATAATATCACTGAAACTTCTGCTGATTTATCGTGGATTTCTACTGAAGCTACTTTTAATATTGAATGGGATACCACAGGCTTTACACCCGGTATGGGTACGGCGGTCAATGGTGTCAACAATCCATTTACATTAGGTGGGTTGTCTGCCGGAACTGCTTACGACTATTACGTTTGTGCAGTATGTGACGATGGTATGGGCGGTACAATAAATTCAGAATGTGTCGGACCATTTGCATTTGCTACGGCTGTACCGGCACCAACTTGTTCAAGTGGACTTTTCTTTGATAATGGCGGTCCGACAGCACCTTATGCAGCCAATTCGAGCGATTCGCTTACGATTTGTCCTGATATGGCGGGTGATCTAGTAACAGTAACATTCACTTTTGTAGATATAGAAACTGCTACAGTTACGGGAACACAAGGCGGATGTTGGGATTTTCTCTCTATTTATAATGGTAGTGGTACAGTAGATACCCTCCAAATGACCGCTTGTGGTGAATTGGACGGAGACGGTAGCACACCTTCTGTTCCTGAAAGCCTCCTCCAAGCCGGAGATTCATTTACTTCTACTGCGGCTGACGGTTGCCTTACTTTCACATTTAATTCTGATGGTTCGGTACAGGAAGAAGGTTGGGAAGCGACGATTAGTTGTGCGCCACCTGCGGGTGTGTCGGGTTGTACCAATCCTTGCGCTAGCAATTTTGACCCGACTGCTACCGAAGATGACGGTTCGTGCATGTTGCCAAGTTGTGATGATGCTTGTGCCCTCACCGTAGATTCGCTCGACCCTGCGACTTGTGAATGTGTTAATACAGCACCCGAGCCGGATGATGGATGTGATTTGACCATCGATTCATTTGATGCCGTTAGTTGTGTGATTATTAATGCTGAACCCGACCCAGATGATGGATGTGATTTGACCGCAGATTCATTTGATGCCATTAATTGTGAGATTATAAATACAGCACCTGACCCGAATGATGGATGTGATTTGACCACTGATTCATTTGATGCCGCTAATTGTGTGATTGTAAATACGCCGCCTGACCCGGATGATGGATGTGATTTGACCACCGATTCATTTGATGCTGCTAATTGTGTGGTTGTAAATACGCCGCCTGACCCGAATGATGGATGTGATTTGACCACCGATTCATTTGATGCTGTTAATTGTGTGATTGTAAATACAGCACCTGACCCGGATGATGGATGTGATTTGACCACCGATTCATTTGATGCCGCTAATTGTGTGATTGTAAATACACCACCTTCAGTAGATGATGCTTGTCCGCTTACCGATGACTCGTTTGATGCAGCTATGTGTGCGGTAGTCAATGCAGCACCAGATCCTGATGATGGTTGTGATAATACGATTGATTCGTTTGATGCGGCAAATTGTGTCATTATCAATGAATCTACTTGCCCGGATGGTACGACACTAAATACTATTGAATGTTTGTGTGAAACAGATGTTGTCTCCGGTTGTACCAACGCATGTGCTAATAATTTTGACCCAACAGCAAATTCTGATGATGGAAGTTGTATGTTCCCCGACCCGGATGATGGATGTGATTTGACCACAGATTCGTATGATACTGTAAACTGTGTGGCTATCAATACACCTCCAAACCCGGATGATGGTTGCGCTCTAACAAGCGACTCATTTGATGCGGCAGCTTGTGCGATTGTCAATGCACCACCTGACGTAGATGATGGCTGTGACTTGACGACTGATTCATTTGATGCGGCAACTTGTGCGATTGTCAATACACCACCTGATGTAGATGATGGCTGTGACTTGACCGCAGATTCGTTTGATGCGGCAGCTTGTGCGATTGTCAATACGCCACCTGATGTAGATGATGGCTGTGACTTGACGACTGATTCATTTGATGCGGCAACTTGTTCCGTAATTAATACACCTAACTGTCCGTCAAATACGACATTCGATGCGGCTAATTGTGAATGTGTTACTGATGCCGTTCTCGGCTGTACAGACCCATGTGCCGACAACTTCGACCCGACTGCAAATACAGACGATGGTTCTTGCGTATTGCCTGCTGAACCTGAAACCGAATGTTACGAAACAGCTACTTTCAATACCACTATTTGTGTATGGGATATAACAGGTGAACAACCACCTATTGATGATGGCTGCGATCTTACAGATGATTCATTTGATGCTGTCAACTGTGTGGCAGTCAATACGCCAAACTGTCCGGCAGGGACTACATATGATGCTGCCAACTGTGCATGTACTAGCGACCCAATACCGGGCTGTACAGATGCTATGGCATGTAATTTTGACCCAACAGCTACCGTAGATGATGACTCATGCCTATTCGCCACAGGTTGCGACACTTGTGCGTCAGACGGTACAGTACTAGACAATCCGGAAGTAGGTGATGCTTGTGACGACGGTGATAACAATACAGAAAACGATGCCATACAAGCAGACTGTACTTGTGCAGGTACACCTATCGGTATACCGGGTTGTACAGATGCTACGGCATGCAATTTTGACCCAACAGCTACCGTAGATGATGGCTCGTGTGTCGTTCCGGGAGATGTATGCAATGACGGCAGTCCACTGACTATCAACGATACCATACAAGCAGATTGCTCATGTGAAGGAGTTGATTCAGGAGAGGCTGTACCGACTGTCGGTGAGTGGGGCTTGATTATCCTCGCATTGATACTGCTCAATCTTGGTGTCCTTTACATTCGACAAACAGAAATACGCATTGTTAATGATTAACGATTAATGATTAACGATTAATGATTAATTCATTTTCAATTAGATAAAAAAATCCTGATGCCTGCGACATCAGGATTTTTTTTAGGTTCTTTGACAATTTTTGCAAAAAGGATTCCTGCCCTGCACCCAAACCTATAAGGTTTTTGGAAACCTTATAGGTTTT
>CALCMV010000067.1 GCA_937967535.1 uncultured Saprospiraceae bacterium | reverse complement strand
TTTAAGTTTGCTTGCGGGATAGTACTCGTCTGACGAAGGTTTTTGTGAAATGTAGTGATTTGTCTCATAAAATATTCGCATTGAATAAAGGGATTCGTCTGACGAGTATTCGCTTTAGGCAAAGTTAAATGGCTAGCCAATAAAGATTTTGTATGACATTCTCCGGGACAGTGAATTTCATATATTTTGGCGGTTTCAAAATCGAAAATTGAGTCCAATCCAAAAGTTTTCTTTTCCAATTTTTCGTATTCGTTCATGCCTGTGCGGTAGGTTTTTATTTTTTTGTATTTCTCCCTGAGTGTGACCTCTGGAGATTCATTTGGTTGCTGCATATCGCAGGCAAATAACACGATAGTAATTCCCACCCAAATAATGTATTTCATCATAATTTCTTTTTTGAGAAAAATAATCCTTTAAACAAACGTAACTAAAAACACACGAAAACCCTTAATTTCGCCACGCAATTATAATCGGCAAAGAGTAATGAGGCTATAGTTCTTGCAAAGTATACGTGAACATACGCGAGGCGCGGACTGGAAGTACCGCGCTACGTGCCACGATAGGGTTTTAAATTATGTTAAAAATAGGCGTTTTTGGGGTTGGTCATTTGGGGAAGATACATTTGAGGTGTATTCGGGAACTTGTGGGCGTGTATGAGTTGGTTGGGTTTTATGATCCGGATGACGATGCGGCGGCGGCAGTGGCGAGTGAGTTTGGTGTTGTGCGCTTCGATGATGCTAAGTCATTAATTGAAGCAGTGGATGTGGTGGATGTGGTCGCGCCTACACCCGCACACTACGGGCTAGCGGCAATGGCTATACCATATAATAGGCATGTTTTTATTGAAAAGCCTTTGACGCATACTTTGGCAGAGGCGGAGGAGTTGATTTTTTTGCAGAAAAAACACAATGTTTTTGTACAGATTGGGCATGTGGAGCGTTTTAATCCTGCCTTTTTGGCGGTGCAGGAGGTGGCTTTGGAGCCGATGTTTGTGGAGGCGCATCGCTTGGCAGTGTTTAATCCGCGTGGTACGGATGTGTCGGTGATTTTGGATTTGATGATTCACGATTTGGATATTGTGTTGAGTCTGGTGCCGCATGAGGTGGTGCAGGTACACGCAAGCGGGGTAGCAGTGGTGAGTGATACGCCGGATATTGCGAATGCACGGGTGGAGTTTGAGAATGGGTGTGTGGCGAATTTTACGGCAAGTCGTATTTCGATGAGGAATTTGAGGAAGGTGCGTTTGTTTCAGAAAGATGCGTATATCAGTATGGATTTTTTGGAGAAGAAAACGGATATTATTCGCTTGTATGATGAAGGTAGTTTGTCCGTTCCGAAGGATAATTTGATGATGCTGGACACAAATTCGGGTAAAAAATACTTGGAATTGCAACAAGCAAAAACGGAGGCTGTCAACGCGATTCAAATGGAGTTACAAACTTTTGCCGAGTGTATTCAAGGAGATGAAATGCCGAAAGTCGGTCTGCAAGAAGGTTATCGGGCAATGGACTTGGCGTATCGGATTTTGAGGGTGATTAATGGTTAGGGAACTCGCAACAAATAAACCACCCAAGTTGGAAAACTTATTTATGCCGCGTTCTTTATTTTGTATAAGGCGTAACAATAATACGAAAATTTGAGGAAAGTTGTGAGATTGTTGCAGAGAAATTTGGAATTTGGAATTTGGAAATTTTCTGATTCCATCCTTAGATGCCCCTTAAAAACACATCACAATCAATTCATGCTGCAAAAAATCGTACCACATAGCGTCTTCATTCTGACAATACCAATCAAAATTTGCAGATAATATTTACTTAACACTAAGTCAACATTAATTTTATGCTGTGTTCTGAAAATAAAAAATAATTTCGCCCATTCTCAAGATAAGATAAATACGAGTAAAGTACAAAACCTATAAGCTAGATTGTTCAAAATTATAGCATTTAGTTTTAATAATAACTAAAATAATTTATTAGGTACATCATCAAAATCAATGTCTTTGCCAAATTTTGAATGATGAATTTTGAACAACAAATTAACTTGAATTTTACTTTGTTTTTTATTGATAATTAAAAATTAATAAATTAAATATTTTTTATTATTCAAAATTGGCGAACACATTTAAATAAGTTTCTCTACAAATTTTAAATGAATATAAAAGTAGTACGCACACAAAGTATTTTTTCTATTTCTATTTAAATTTACAGAGAAACTTTTGAACAGTGTATGAATTGGACTTTGGACAAAATGGGAACTAGGGAATTGGGAAATTAGGTTTACAATCATAACTCATTGATAATCAATTGAATGAATTTTATTAATAAGATAAAACATGTAATTAATTATTTTTTGTAAAAATCTAATAAAGAAGGGTTTACCTAATTTCCCAATTCCCCAATTTCCTCTGTCCAAAGTCTAAGTATGAAGTAACACTCAAAAAATAAGATGGACATTTGCGGGCGGAACTCTAGCTTTAGGAGTTGGAGTTGTTGATAGCGGATGTACATTCTATTTTTTGAACAATCCTAAGTATAATAAAGTGAAAAAAGGTCTATTAATTTTAATGATGCTGATAGCTTGGCAGCTTGAGGCACAAGAAACGACAGGTGCGATTAGTGGTTATATAAAAAACACTGACGGACAGGCAATTGAATTTGCAAATATCAAATTGACCGACATCACTACCAATTCGGTGAGTGGTACGGTATCGCAGGCGAATGGTTTTTATAGTGTGCCGAATCTTACACCTTCTTATTATCGCTTAGAAGTGTCATTTGTGGGCTACGAGACAGTAAGAGTGGAAAATATAGTCATCACACTCGGCAAAGAAACGACCAAAAACTTAACACTACAAAGCAGTGCAATTGGCTTGGGTGAAGTAACCATAGAAGCCTCCGCTTCGCAAGACAAAACAGGCAATGAGCGTTCTTTATCAGCCAAGCGCATTGGCGAAGTGCCAACTATTTTTCGGAGTATTCAAGAATTGTCGCGCTCACTGCCCGAAAGTAATCTCAACTCCTTTGGCGGTGCAAGTCATCGTTTCAACAATCTGAATATTGACGGTGTAGCAACCAATGATGTTATCGGTTTTCAAGAGCCGGCAAGCGGGGCGGCGGGTTCGCAAGCTAATGGTACGCCGGGCAGCCTTGCCAAGACCCAACCTATCGGTTTGGGGGCTATCAAGCAGTTGTCGCTCAAACTCACGCCTTTTGATGTCAGCATCGGCAATTTCAATGGGGCGAATATTGATATTATCACCAAAAACGGTACAAATCAAGCCATGCACAGCGCATTTATGTATGGCAATAACCAACTGACCTTCGGCAATCGCGTAGCAGGTGTCCGACAAATTGATGCCAATTTTCACGATTATCAATTGGGCTTCAACTCCGGCGGGGCAATTAAAAAAGACAAAATTTTTTATTTTACCAATGTAGAATTTGCCCGCTCAAGTACACCGCTTACCAATGCCCCCGGTTCGCCGGAATCAGATATTTCGACAGAAGATATAGACCGCATCCGCCAACATCTGATAAACAACTACGACTACTCTCCCGGCGCATTCGAACAAGCAAATGTAGACGTACAAAGCCTCAAAATTTTTACGCGATTGGATGTGACCCTAAACGACATACACAAACTCACGATACGAAATAATTACGTCAATAGCTTTGCAGATAATCTGGAATGGAACGCCAATTTTTTCAATTTCGGCAATCAGGGATTTCGCCACAGCAGTCGCGCCAATAGTACGGTACTGGAATTGAAATCAAGTCATAATGTGCTATTCAACAAACTCAATGTGGGCTTCAATCGCGTCAGCGAAGGACGTACTTTTGAGGGGCGTATTTTCCCACATATCCAAATTGCAACTTCTTCCTCTTCGCGCGTATTTGCGGGTACTTACCGCGAGGCTTCCGTTTTTAATACCGATTTTAATACGTTTCAATTGACAGATAAGCTGTCTTATGTACTCGGTCAGCACACCTTGAGTGCCGGGCTACAATTGCAATTCAATGATGTGGATTACGGCTTTCTATCGGCTTGGAATGGCAGGTGGGAGTACGCATCAGTACAAGATTTTTTGGATGACCAACCCTCGCGGGTGCGTGGCGTATATAATGTCAATTCCGATAATAATAATTTTGAATATGTACAAAACAACCCTGCCGGAACGATTGGCGTATTTGAAGGGGCAGCCTATTTGCAGGATAAAATGAAAGTCAGTGAACAACTTGACCTCACCTTCGGATTGCGGCTCGATGCTCAGTTTTTGACCCAAGCACTACCCGTTAGTTCTCTGATTTTTGATTCAGAACATTTTAAGGAATACACCAATCAACTCAATAATAATTTTCAATGGAATCCGCGACTTGGACTTCGTTATGATATAGCCAAAACGGATTGGACGCTGCGTGGTGGTACGGGTTTATTTTCGGGTAAATTGCCCTATCTGTGGTTCGGTTATTTTGAATATATCTCCGGTACAGATTACTTTAATATTGATATGCGACCACACGAATCCATGCCTTTGACAGAAAATTTGGGCGATTTGGTGAACATTCAACCCGGAATCGCAGAAGTCAATCTCCTCGACCCCGAATTTCGTTATCCGCGTGATTGGAAAACAAATATTGGCTTGGATTGGTCGCATAATAAATGGAACATTGGAGCAGAATTTAGTTATACCGATGTATTGCAGGGTTTATTTTTTAGAACCATAAATCGCAATGAAGTCTTTGCCAATTTTGACGGTGCAGATAATCGTATTTATTATAATACGAGTGGCGATGATGTAAAAATAGATACAAATTTTACCAATATATTTGTACTTTCCAATACCAATAAAGGCTTCCGGTACAATTTCACTTTGAATGGCGAGCGAAAAACCGACAAGCTGTATTCTTACTTGGGATATAGCTACGGGCTGAGTAAAGATGTGAGTAGTACGGTGCGGAGTAGTCCGGCTGCAAATTACGAATGGAATCAGGCACTCTTTGGCAATGCGCCCGATGTGTCCTTTTCCAATTACGATTTGCGGCACAAAATCATCGCGATACAATCGCTTAGGTGGCAACATGGTCGGCACGAGCTATTGTGGTCGGCTATCTACAACGGCAGGTCGGGCAGTCCGTACAGTTTTGTGTATCAGGGCGACCTCAATCGCGATGGTTCGTCGCGCAATGATTTGATTTATATTCCTGCCGATGCTTCCGAAATTCAGTTGGTAGACATCACGGATGCACAAGGCAATACCCTCACTGCCACCGAACAATGGCAAAGACTCGACAGCTACATCAGCCGCATCAACTACCTCGACGGCAGACGCGGTAGCTACGCCGAGCGCAATGGGTCAAAAACGCCCTGGAATCATCAATTGGATATGAAATTGGAATGGGCGATTGCTTTGCCCAAAGCAAAACGGGTGACGCTTTCGGCAGATGTGTTTAATGTCTTTAATTTGGTGAATCCGAATTGGGGGGCTTTGTTTTTTGTGCCAAATGTGGTCAATTCGAGTTTCAGCCTTTTACAATTTGAAGGCATTGACAATAATGTACCGCAATTCTCTTTCAATATTCCCGTCGAACAAGACCCTTGGATTGTTGATACCTTCAATTCAAGATGGCGCATACAACTTGGTGCAAAGGTGGATTTTTAGATAGTGTGGCTAGTCATTTAACTTTGCCTAAAGCGAATACTCGTCAGACGAATCCCTTTATTCAATGCGAATATTTTATGAGACAAATCACTACATTTCACAAAAA